>DATNCU010000257.1:0-7290 GCA_035607145.1 Thermoanaerobaculia bacterium | reverse complement strand
GTGGAGTCGAGTGGGAAGGGCAGCCCGTGCGCGCGCGAGCCGTCCTCCACCAGCGTCAGCACTGCCGCCAGCGCCGCGGCGCCGTGGTGGCGGCGGCAGAAGCCGCTTTCACTGTGCCACGCCGAAGCCGCGAGGCCATGCGCGCCGAAGGCCGCCGCGAGTGTCGCCGTGGCTTCGGGGGAGAGCACGATCGACGCCGGCGCCGGCCACGCGGCCGGCTCGCCGCGCGCGTCGCGGGCGCGGGCGCGGGCGAAGACGGCGGCGGTTTCGATGCCGGCCAGCGTGCGTGCCGCTGCCGCGGCGGAGCCGGCGCCGGGGTGCTTGCCGCAGCGCACTTCGAGGTTCACTCCCGTCGCACGCAGGTGGCGCGAGAAGCCGCGGCTGGTGACGACGGTGAGCGCCGACTCGGACCACGTGAGCCTGGCGTGCTCGCCCTCGCGCGCGTGGTCGCGCAGCGCCTGCTGCGCGCGCTCGGGCGTGAGGTCGGCGACCGCGTCGTCGAAGAGCGCCGGCGCGTCCTCGACCGGCGAGGCATCCTCCGGCGTCAGGTGCAAGCCCGCCGGCAGCGGCTCCGCGGCGCGCGCCTGCGCCATCGCCTGGCGGATCGACGCGGAGAGCTCGGCGCGATCGGCGCTCGCGGGCCGGTAGACGCCGAGGCGGCCGGCCTCGATCACCCGCACTTGGATCGCGTGCGCGGTGGATGCCGCGCGCCCGCTGCCGGAGCGGGTACCGGCGAGAGTCTGCCGCGTCTCGATCCAGGTGATCGCCGTCTCGTCGGCGGGCGACAGCGCCACCGCCTCCCGCAGGGTCGCCAGCGCCTGCTCGGACGCGGTGAGGAGGGAAACGGGCATCGGCGGCGGCGGATGTTAACAGGGCGCTGAGCCACTGCCGTTGCCGCGCGGCGCGCTACTTGATCTTCAGCGCGCCGAGCTCCTGCTGGATCTGTCCCAGCGAGCTGAAGGCGTACACGCGTTGCCCGTCGAAATCGCCGCCGCCCCACAGCAGCCCCTGCAACTGCGCCGTCTTGCCGCCGCCCCAGCTGAACACCGGCGAGCCGCTGTCGCCGCCGTCGGCTCCCGCCGTCACCAGGGTCTGGCACGAGTAGGTGATGTCGGTGCCGCTGACGGAGACCTCCACGCAGGTGCCGGTCACCGGACCGTACGTCCAGCCGGTGGTGCGGCCGACCTTGTGCAGGATGTCGCCGGTGCGCGGCGAGGGTCCGGCGCCGCTGACGACGAAGCGGGAGGTCGCCGGCGTCATCAGCGTCAAGGCGAAGTCGGTGCCGTTGTTGAACGGCTTGGCGATGCGCGCCAGGCTGCCGAAGGACTTCTTGTCGAACTTGACGAACGCCGCGTCGCTGAAGCGGCAGCGGCGGCCGACGCCGCAGGCGAAGTGGGGCGGGTCGACGATCTCGGTGCCGACGATGCCGCCGCTCGGCGTGCTCTGCGAGTAGCGCGTGGAGTCGACGGTGCCGCGCTCGCCGGTGCAGTGCGAGTTGGTGACGAAGCCGAGGGTCTTGCCGCGGATGGCGGTGAAGCCGTCGGTGCAGACGAAGCAGGCGATGTTCGAGCAGCCGAACGCCACCTGCATGCCGCCGGGCACGGGCCGAATCTTGTCGGTGAGGGTGGCGATCGACGGGGAGGCCTTGGCGTCGATCGCATTAGCGTTGACCGCCAGCGGCAGCGCCTTGAACGGCTCGCCCTCGCGGAAGGCGACTGCCCGCGAGGGCACGTCGCCGGCGGCAAGCGCCGCCTCCAGCCGCTCGCGGTCGGCGGGCGCCATGCCGTGAACGATGCCGATGGTGACGCGGTTGCGCGCCTCGTCGGCGTCGAGCGAGAGCACGCCGGGCAGCGACAGCACCGGAGTCAGCGTGCGCTTCCACGCCACCAGGCGCTCGAAGGTGAAGTCGCCGCGGTGGAGCCGCACCGACTCGCCCGCCGGGTCGGTGGGCCGCGCCAATCCGCTCAACGCCTTGTCGACCGCGCCGCCAGCGTCCGGGTCGAGCATCCACACGTGCAGCGCGCCCTCGGCGTCGACAAACATGCCGCCGAAGCCGGGGATGCCGCGGCCGAGCGCGATCAGCTCGTCGTCGGCATCACTGAACGTTGCGGCGGGTGGGACCGTTGCCGCCGAGGCGGACGCAGCGGCGAAGAGAGCGATGACGGAGAAGGCGGCGAGGCGGCGCTTCGACACGAGTGGTCTCCTCGAGCGTGGAATGGCGGGACGCCATGATTGTACGCGGCGCACCCGCCGCGCGCTGTGAACTGTCCCGTGGCTTGCCCGTTGCAAACCACCCCTGCGAGAATGGCGCGCCCGCGCCGCGGTCCGCCGCGCCACGCGAGCGGCCGGCGAACCCGAAAGGCAATCGAATCAACGTGCTGAGGAAGATCGCAGCGGTGCTGCTGATGCCCGCAATGGCCACGATCGCCGCCGGTGGAGCGTCCGCGGCGCAGGACGCGGCCGACCTCGTGCTGCGGCACGGGACGCTCTACCGGGTCAGCGCGCCCGGCGCGGTGAAGGGGAGCGTGGCGGTGCGCGGCGGCCACATCGTCTACCTCGGCGACGACGCCGGCGTGGTGCCGTTCGTCGGCCCGAAGAGCGAGGTGGTCGAGCTCCGCGGCCGCGCCGTCACGCCGGGCCTCATCGACGCCCACTCGCACCTCGAAGGGCTTGGCGCCTTCCTCGAGCAGGTCGACCTGACCGGCGCCGACAGCTTCGACGAGGTCGTCCGCCGTGTCGCCGAGCGCGCCGCGAAGACGCCCGCGGGCGCCTGGGTGCGCGGCCGCGGCTGGGATCAGAACCGCTGGCCCGACAAGTCGTTCCCGACGCACGGCGCGCTGAGCGCGGCGGTGCCAAACCACCCGGTGTGGCTCGAGCGCGTCGACGGCCACGCCTCGCTGCTCAACGCCGCGGCGATGCGCGCGGTACGGCTCACCGCCGCCGACCAGGACCCAGCCGGCGGCCGCATCCTGCGCGACGCGAGTGGCGCCCCCACCGGCGTGCTGGTCGACGCCGCCACATCGATCTACGAGGACCGCGTGCCGGCGCCGTCGGCCGCCGACCACGAGCGCTTCATCGCCGCGGGCACGCGCGCCGCGGCCGCGCTCGGCCTCACCACGGTCACCGACATGGGGATCGGCGCCGAGTCGGCCGCCGCGTACCGTGCGCTGCAGGCGCGTCACGAGCTGCCAGTGCGCATCGCCGCCTTCTGGAGCGGCAGTGATGCGCGGCTGCCGGAATGGCTCGCCGCCGGCCCGTCACGCAGCGACGACGGCTTCTTCACCCTGCGCGGCGTCAAGCTCTACGCTGACGGCGCGCTCGGCTCGCGCGGTGCGGCGCTCATCGAGGCGTACTCGGACGACCCCGGTAACTTCGGCCTCGTCGTCACGCCGGGCGCCGAGCTCGAGCGGATCTCGCGCCTCGCGCGCGAGAAGGGCTTCCAGGTCGCGATCCACGCCATCGGCGACCGCGGCAACCTGATCGCGCTCGACGCCCTCGACGCTGCGCTCGCCGGCGAGCCGCACCGCGAGCTGCGCTGGCGCATCGAGCACGTGCAGATCGTGCGTCACCAGGACCTCGAGCGGATGGGAAAGCTTGGGATCATCGCCTCGATGCAACCGACGCACGCCACCTCCGACATGCCGTGGGTGCCCGATCGCCTCGGCGCCTCGCGCCTCGACCGCGCCTACCCGTGGCGCACGGCGCTCGACGCCGGTTGCACCCTCGCGCTCGGCAGCGACTTCCCGGTCGAGCGTCCCGACCCGCTGCTCGGCCTCTACGCCGCGGTGTCGCGGCAGGACCTCGACGGCAAGCCGGCGGGAGGGTGGCTGCCCGATCAGCGACTCACGCGCGAAGAGGCGCTCGCCGGCTTCACCCGCGACGCCGCGTGGTCGCTCTTCCTCGACGACCAGGTGGGGACGCTCGAGGTGGGTAAGCGCGCCGACCTCGTCGTCTACGAGCACGACCCGATGACGGTGCCGGCGGCCGAGATCCCGCGCGCTCGCGTAGACTTGACGGTAGTGGACGGCCGCGTCGTCTATCGCCGCGAGGGCGCGCCGTGAGCCGGCCACCGCTCGGGCGCGTCGTCCTCGCTCTCGTGCTCGCCACGGCGGCGACCGTGGGCGTGGCGGCCCAGAAGCCCAACCAGCTCCGCACCTCTCCGCCGCAGAGGAACCAGTTGCAGGCCAACCAGGGCAACCCGGCGCAGGCGAGCGACGCGTGGACCGCACCGCGGCGCGACATGGTCGAGCTGCAGATCCGCGAGCGCGGGGTGCACCAGCCCGAGGTGCTGCGCGCCATGGAGTCGGTGCCGCGCCACCTCTTCGTGCCCGAGGAGCACCGCGACCAGGCCTACAGCGACGCGCCGCAGCCCATCGGCTGGGGGCAGACCATCTCGCAGCCCTACATCGTGGCGCTGATGACCGAGCTGCTCGAGCTCGGCCCGGGCGACAAGGTGCTCGAGATCGGCACCGGCTCGGGTTACCACGCGGCCGTGCTGTCGCGGGTGGCGGGCGAGGTCTACACCATCGAGATCATCGACCAGCTCGGGCAGCAGGCGAAGACCACGCTGCGGCAGCTCGGCTACGACAACGTGCACGTCAAGGTGGGCGATGGCTACCAGGGCTGGCCCGAGAAGCAGCCGTTCGACGCCATCATCCTCACCGCGGCGCCGCCGAAGATCCCGCAGCCGCTCATCGACCAGCTCAAGGTGGGCGGCCGCATGGTGGTGCCGGTGGGATCGTTCGTGCAGGACCTCATGCTGCTCACCAAGACGGCGCGCGGGGTCGAGAAGCGAACGGTGGCGCCGGTGCGCTTCGTGCCGATGACGGGCGAGGTGCAGCGCACGACGAAGCCCGACGGCGGCTGATTACCAGGTCCGCGTGACCTTCGAGAGGCCGCGCGGCGCCTCGGTGTCGCGGCCCATGGCGCGGGCGAGGTGGTAGCTGAAGAGCTGCCCCGGCACGACGTCGACGATCGGGCGCAGCCACTCGGGCACGGACGCGGCGAGACGCAGCGGCGTGCGGGCGAGGGCGAGCGCTTCGTCGCGGTCGGAGATGGTGACGAGGTCGGCACCGCGCTCGCGGAGGGCGGTGAGCAGCGCCAGCGCGTCGTCGAAGACGGCGCCGCCCGGGACGACGGCGAGCACCGGGAAGCCGGAGCCGACGATGGCGAGCGGGCCGTGGCGGAAGTCGGCGGTGGAGTAGGGCTCGGCGACGGCGTAGGTGAGCTCTTCGAGCTTGAGCGCCCACTCGCAGGCGGTGGCGTAGTGGAAGCCGCGGCCGAGGACGACGCAGCGCGCCATCTCGCGGTAGCGGGCGGCGGCGACGGCGATGGCGTCGTCGAGCACGAGGGCGGCGGCGATGGCGTCGGGCAGGCTGCTGAGCGCCGCGCCGTCGTCTCCGGATTCGGTGCGTCGCTGGTTGTCCAGCTCATCGCTCGCGTGATGCGCGGCGCTGCCGTTGCCGTCGCCGCCTTCGCTGCGTAGCGCCGCGGACAGCATCGCTACGGCGAGCAGCTGCGTCGTGTAGGTCTTCGTCGCCGCCACCGCGCGCTCCGGGCCGGCGCCGGTCGGGAGCACCCAGATCGCCTCGCGCGCCAGGCTCGACTCCGGCTCGTTGGTGATCGCCAGCGTCGGCGCGCCCTGCCGGCGCGCCTCGGCGAGCACGCCGACGATGTCGGGCGACTGCCCCGACTGCGAGATGCCGACGACCAGCGCGCCGTCGAGCCGCGGCGGCGTGCCGTAGTGGGTGAACAGCGAAGGCGTCGCCATCGCCACCGCGAGGCCGTTGCGGCTTCCCCACACGTACTGCGCGTAGAGCCCGGCGTTGTCGGAGGTGCCGCGGGCGGCGAGCAGCACCCAGCGCGGGTCGTGGGCGCGGATGGCGCGCGCAATCTCACTCGCGTCCGCAGCGCGGTCGGCGAGCAGCCGCGCGAGCACCGCGGGCTGCTCGTGGATCTCCTCGTGCAAGCTCACGAGCCCATCATGCTGCAAGTGACGTGCAACCGGCTGCGCGCTTGTGCCAGCATGCGCGGCGAATGAACGGAGTCGGGGTGCGGCTCGGTTTCGGTGCGCTGTTGTTGCTGTTTGCGCCCGCGGGCGTGCGGGCCGAGCCGGTGCCCTTGCCCGACGCTCCCACGGCGACCCTCGCCGCGGGCTGGCACCTGCGCAGCTCGGAAGGGCTCGCCGCGAGCGGCGCCGAGATCTCGCGAGCGGGGTTCGACGTCACCGGCTGGACGCCAACCACGGTGCCCTCGACGGTGCTCGCGGCGTTGGTGCGCAACGGCGAGGTGCCGGACCCCTATGCCGGCCGCAACCTCGAGGCGATCCCCACCGCGCGCTTTCAGCAGCCCTGGTGGTACCGCACCGAGCTCGCGCTCGCGACACCGCTGCCGGCGGAGGCGCGGCTCGTCTTCCACGGCGTCAACTACAGCGCTGAGGTCTGGCTCAACGGCGAGCGCATCGCCGGCCGCGACACCGTGCGCGGCGCCTTCCGCACCTTCGAGCTCGCGGTCGGCGGGCGCCTGCGCGCCGGCACCAACGCGCTCGCCGTGCAGGTCTTCCCGCCCCAGCCGGGCGACTTCACCATCGGCTTCGTCGACTGGAACCCGCGCGTGCCCGACGCCAGCATGGGCCTGTGGCGCGAAGTGGAGCTGCGCCGCACCGGAGGCGTCTCGCTCGACGACGTCTTCGTGCGCAGCGACCTCGATCTGCCCACGCGCACCAGCGCGAAACAGAAGAGCACAGGCGCGAGCGCGAAATCGGAAGGCACCGTGGCCGCAGCGCTCCTCACCGTCGGCGCGCGGCTGCGCAACCACACCGCGACGGTGCGCACTGCGACCCTGCACGGCCGCATCGGGGAGATCGCCTTCGCGCGCGAGGTGACGCTCGCGCCGGGCGAGGACCGCGAGCTGCTGCTCACTCCCGCCGAGGTGCCGCAGCTCCTGGTGCGCTCGCCGCGCCTCTGGTGGCCCAACAACCTCGGCGAGCCGCACCTCTACCACCTCGCGCTCGAAGCCCACGTCGGCGGCGCCCTCTCCGATCGTGCCGACGTCGACTTCGGCATCCGCGAGGTCGCCGACACGGTCGACGCCGACGGCCGCGGCTACCTGATCAACGGCCGGCCCGTGCTGGTGCGCGGCGGCGGCTGGGTGGACGACCTGCTGCTCGCCGACGACGACCAGCGGCTCGAGGACCAGATCCGCTACGTGCGCCACATGAACCTCAACGCCATCCGCCTGGAGGGCTTCTGGGGCAGCACGCAGAAGCTCTACGACCTCGCCGACCGCTAC
>DATNCU010000252.1:0-3361 GCA_035607145.1 Thermoanaerobaculia bacterium | reverse complement strand
CATCCCGCGCCTCGACGTGCTGGTCGCCAACGCCGGCAAGGCCCTCGGCACCGACCGCATCGAGGCGGCGCGCGAGGAGCTGTGGGAGACGATGTTCCGCACCAACGTGCTCGGCGTGCTGCGCACGGTGCGCGCGCTGCTGCCCAAGCTGGAGGCGAGCGGCGATGGGCTGGTGGTGATCGTCGGCTCGATCGCCGGCTTCGAGACCTATCGCGGCGGCGCCGGCTACACGGCGTCGAAGCACGCGCTGCGCGCCTTCACCCGCACGCTGCGGCTGGAGCTGCTCGGCAAGCCGGTGCGAGTCACCGAGCTCTCGCCGGGTCTCGTCGAGACCGAGTTCGCGCTGGTGCGCTTCGCCGGCGACGCCGAGCGGGCGAAGAAGGTCTACGCCGGCCTGCAGCCGTTGACCGCCGACGACGTCGCCGAGTGCGTGCGCTGGGTCTGCTCGCTGCCCTCGCACGTCGACGTCGACGAGATCGTCGTGCGGCCGCGCGACCAGGCCACCGCCACCGAGGTCTTTCGCAGGGGTTGACGCCCGAGCTCGCAGAGGAGACACCGATGGCCACCGACCGCCGCCGCTCCCTCGCCGCCGGCACGCTCGTTCTCGCTCTCGCCGCGGCCGGCGTCGCGCTCGCCGGCTGCGACACGATCTTCCCCAAGCGCAGCGAGGGCGAGAAGCTCTGGCGCCAGCGCTGCTCGCAGTGCCACGGTATCGCCGGCGACGGCAACACGCCGCAGTACATGGGCAACTACGCCGCCGACCTCACCGACGATTCCTGGCAGCACGGCTCCGACCCGGGGTCGTGGGCGGTGACCATTCGCGAGGGCGTGTTCGGCAACATGCCGGCCAACCCCGACCTCTCGCGCCAGCAAGTGGCGGCGCTGGTCGACTACCTGCGCCAGCTGCGCGGCGAGAAGCCGCGTTCGACCGGCGGCTGAGGACGAGGAGGCGAGCCATGGACCCCAACCGCTTCAAGGAAGCCTTCGCCAAGCTCGAGGTGCTCGACGACCGCCTCAGCTACAGGGTACGCAGGTCGTCTCAGAACCGCAGCACCGAGCCCGAGAAGCTCGACGAGCGGGTGCGCGACGTGGCGGAGATGGTGCTGGAGCTCAAGGACGTCGTGCGCGAGCTGATGCTCGCCATCGCTTCGAAGCCGGGAAGCAAACCGGCCGAATAGCTGAATACAAAAGAACGGCGGAGCCCCGTGGCTCCGCCGTTTCGTCAGTCGCTGCCAGCTGAGCTTAGAAGCTCAGGCGCAGGCCAAGCTTCCCCTGCCAGCGGGAGCGCAGGTCGGCGGTGGTGTACTGGGAGCCGGGGAGCAACCGGTTGGCCGCCGCTTCGCGGTAGATCGGCTTGCCGGTGACGGCGTCCTGGCCCAGGTAGTTGACCGGGGTCACCGTCTGCAGGCCGGTGGAGCGCACGTTGCCCCAGTCCTTGTTGATGAGGTTGAGGGCGTTGAGCACGTCGAAGGTGACTTCGGCGCGCACCACCTTGATGGGCACCTCGAGGCCGTAGTGGAAGTCGAGCTGGTGCGACCAGGGCTCGGTGGCTTCGTTGCGGTCGAGGATGCGGCCCGCCGTCGGGCTGATGCCGGCGCTGCGCAGGTAGGCGGCGAAGCGGTCGTAGGGGATCACCGCGCCGCTCGAGTTCTGCAGGATGATCGAGTTGCCGTCGGCGGGCACGAACAGCAGGTCGTTGGTGGCCTGGCCGTCGCCGTTGACGTCACCGCCCATGAGCAGCGAGTAGGGGCGGCCCGACTGCACGTTCCAGAACAGCGAGAGGGTATGACCCACCGGGCCGGTGCTGAAGGTGTAGGTGGGCGCCACGGTGAAGCGGTGCTCGACCTCGAACTGCGAGCGGGCGACGTCGTCGTCGAAGATGTCGCCCTTGGTGGGCCGGAACTGCCAGTTGGAGACGGCGCGGCTGGAGGTGGCGTCGTGCGCCGACTCGGCGTCCGTCCAGGTGTAGGAGGCGTTGGCCTGGAAGCCGCGGTTGAAGGTGCGCTGCAGCTGGAAGGTGAGCACCTTCTCCTCGCCCTTGCTGGTGTTGGTCAGCAGGTAGGCGTTGGTGACCGTCGAGTTGCGGCTGGTGAAGCGCGGCCGGCCGTCGAGCGGGCTGCTGCCGCTGCGCACCTTGCCGACGTTCTTGTAGAAGACGTCCTCCTGGGTCTGCGACCAGACGCCCTCGACGGTGGCGCGGATGTTCCAGGGCAGCACCCGGTCGTAGCCGAGGGTGGCGCGCAGCACGCGCGGGAAGTCGAAGTCGGGGTCGATCAAGTCGACGGAGATCGAGGACCCGGCGCCGCCGGTGTGCGGCTGGGCGCTGGGGTTCGGGTTGAACGGGATGCAAGGCGTCGCCGTGAACGGCGTCGTACCACCCGGGCAGTTGGTGGTGAGCGAGGTGCTGAACACGCCGGTGCCGTTGAAAGCGTTGGAGATCCACACGTACGGCGTGCGGCCGGCGAAGACGCCGACGCCGCCGCGCAGCTGGTCGTTGCCGCTCGGGCTCCAGTTGAAGCCGATGCGCGGCGAGAGCACGATGCTGTCGCTCGGCGTCGCCGAGGTGTTGAAGCCCAGGGCGTTCTGCACCACCGGGTTGAAGTCGGGTTTGTCCGGGAAGCTGGGCTTGTCGCCGCGCAGGCCGAAGGTGAGGGTGAGGCGGTCGTTGACCCGCCACTGGTCGCCGGCGTAGAGCCCGTACTGCCGCACCTCGAAGCCGGCAGCCTGCTCCGCGGTGTTGGCGAAGGTGATCGCGTACTGGGTGGCGAGACCGGCCTCGAAGGCGGCGGTGTTGGGGAAGTAGTAGTAGCCGAAGGCGTCGGAGAGGAAGGCGTTGCTGAACTCGAAGATCTCGTTGTGCGTGCCCACGGTGAGGGTGTGGTTGCCGTGCAGCAGCGTCACGTCGTCGGTGATCTCGAGCACGTCCTGGTCGAGGGCGTTGACACCCGAGAACCGCTCGGTGCCGGCGAGCACCTCGCCGGCGCGCGGCGCGGTGGGCCCGACCTCGACGCTGGGGAAGGCGTCCGGCACGGTGCGCAGGTCACGGATGGTCTGGTAGCCGAGGCGGCCTTCGTTGAAGACGTTGCCGAAGACGCTGTTGACCTGCAGCACCGTCGAGTTGGTCTCATCGGCATTGGCGTAGATCGAAGTGGGGAAACGGAACGAGGTACTGCTGCGGTTCTCGATGATGTCGCGCTCGGCCTTGACGTAGTTGTGGCGCAGCGTCACCTGGTGGCCGGTGGCGGCGTTCCAGTCGAGGCGACCGAAAGCGAGGTCGCTGTCGGTGGCACCGACGATGTCGCCGAGGCCGCCCGGATCGTAGCTGTAACGGCTGCGCAGGACGTTGGCGACCGCCGCCGGG
>DATNCU010000182.1:0-2980 GCA_035607145.1 Thermoanaerobaculia bacterium | reverse complement strand
CTCCTTGAGCTTGAGGGCCCCCTCGAGCGCGATCGGGTAGTTGATGCCCCGGCCGAGGTAGAGGAAGTCGTTGGCGCGCACCCAGCGGCGGGCCAGCTCCTCGATGCGACGCTCGCCCTCGAGCGCCTCCTCGATCGCCTGCGGCACGTGCGAGAGCTTCTGCAGGTGACGCGGCTCGACGCCCTCGCCCTGTGACTGCGACTGTCGCAGGTAGAGGGCGAGCAGGTAGAAGGCGACGAGCTGGGTGGTGAACGCCTTGGTCGAGGCGACGCCGATCTCCGGGCCGGCGTGGGTGAGCAGCGTGCCTTCGCTGATGCGCGTCGCCTGGCTGCCGGGGACGTTGCAGATGCAGGCGAGAAGGGCGCCGCGCTCCTTGGCCGCCTCCATCGCCGACAGCGTGTCCGCCGTCTCGCCCGACTGCGAGACGCCGATCGCCAACACGCCGTCGTCGACGATGGGGTCGCGGTAGCGGTACTCGGAGCCGTAGTCGACCTCCACCGGCAACCGCGCCAGCTCCTCGATCAAGAACTTCCCCACCAGCGCCGCGTGCCACGAGGTGCCGCAGGCGAGCACGTGCACGCGTTGCACTTTGGCGAGGCGCTCGGGCGCGATGCCCAGCTCTTCGAGCTCGACGCGACCCTTCTCGAAGTCGACGCGGCCGGAGAAGGTCTCCTGGACCACCCGCGGCTGCTCGTGGATCTCCTTGATCATGAAGTGCTTGTAGACGCCCTTCTCGGCCTGGCCGGGATCCCAGGAGAGCTGGCGCACGGGGCGCTGCACGGGCTTGCCGGCGCGGTCGTGCACCTCGCGGCCGTGCTCGTCGATGCGGGCGATGTCGCCGTTCTCGAGGTAGACGACCTGCCGGGTGTAGGAGACGAGCGCCGTCGGGTCGGAGGCGAGGAATTGCTCGCCGTCGCCGACGCCAAGCACCAGCGGCGGCCCCTGGCGGGCGGCGACGATCTCGCGGTGGCCATTACCGGCGCCCGCGTCGCCGCGCAGGATGGCAAAGGCGTAGTGACCCTGCAGCCGTTCGCGCGCCGACTCGACGGCATCGAGCAGCGACTTGCCGCGGTCGAGCTCGCGCGAGACGAGATTGGCGATCACCTCGGTGTCGGTGTCGGTCGAGAAGCTCCAGCCGTCGGCTTTGAGCTCGGCCTTGAGCTCGGCGAAGTTCTCGATGATGCCGTTGTGGATCACCGCCACGCGGCCGCGCGCGTCGACGATGGGATGGGCGTTGCGCTCCGAGGGGCGGCCGTGCGTGGCCCAACGGGTGTGGCCGAGGCCGAAGCTGCCGTGGAGCGGCGCCTCGCCGACCTTCTTGACCAGCGCGTCGAGCTTGCCTTCGGCACGCGCGGTGTGCAGCGCGCCGCCGTCGACGACCGCCACACCTGCCGAGTCATAACCGCGATATTCGAGACGCTTGAGACCGTCGAGCAGCAGCGGGACGACCTCGCGAGGACCGACGTATCCGACGATTCCGCACATTGGATGAAACTCCCCTGACCATCTGCGAGTGGGTGGCCGGCGGAGGCGATGCCGCCGCCGGCCGCGATGCGCCTCGGACGCTCCGCCCGTCCGCGCATGCGCGAATCGGGCCTGCTAGGGTCTGCGGGGGGGAGCCGCTCGTCGTCACGGTGCACTCGCGCCGTGTTACCGCTCGCCGGATCTTGTCGGCGCGTTGCCGCGCCGCTTTGCCGCCGGCGAGCGAGCGTGCTCCAGTCAGGTGGCAGCCTGGGAGGCATCCGCCGATCTATTCGATTTTCACCCGGCCCTCGATCTCGTTCTCGGCCCGGGCTTGGCCTCACCTCGCGGTGAGGAACCTCCAACCTCGTCTTCCTGCCGCGTTGCGACGGCAGGACCTGGCGCTGTCCATCCCCCTGGACTGGTTTGTTGGTCGTTCGACTTGCCGGCGGGTCACCTCCTCGTTCAGGACTTACCGCGGCTCTACTGTAGCGCGGTCAGCCCTTCTCGTCGCGCTTCCCCTTGCGCCTTTGCTGCCAACCTTCGACGTTGCGCTGGCGAGCGCGGCCGACCGCGAGGGCGCCATCGGGGACGTCCTTGGTGATCACCGAGCCGGCGGCGGTGGTGGCGCCGCTGCCGACGCGGACCGGCGCCACCAGCATGGTGTCGGAGCCAACGAAGGCGCCGGCGCCGATGTCGGTTGGGTGCTTCCTCTCGCCGTCGTAGTTGCAGGTGACGACGCCGGCGCCGATGTTGGCCTTCTCCCCCACCGTGGCGTCGCCGACGTAGGCGAGGTGGTTGGCCTTGGCGCCGGCGCCGAGCCGCGACGCCTTGACCTCGACGAAGTTGCCGACCCGCGCGCCAGGGCCGAGGTGGGTGCCCGGGCGCAGCCGCGCGAAGGGGCCGACGCGGCAGCCGGTTGCGACGACCGCGCCGTCGAGCACGCTGTGCGGCTCGACGGTGACCTCGTCCGCGAGCGTGGTGTCGCGCAGCCACGCGCCTTGATGGAGGACGCAGCCGGCGCCGACGGTGCTGTTGCCGAGGATGGAAACGTCGGGGTGGATCACGGTGTCGGCACCGACGGTGACCTGGGCATCGATGCGCGTGCGCTGCGGCTCGAGCACCGTCACGCCGGCGAGCATCAGCTCGTGCAACTTGCGCTCCACGAGCAGCCGGTGCACCTGCGCGAGCTCGACACGCGTGTTGACGCCGAGGGCTTCGTCGGGATCGGCGAGGTGGAGCAGCGCGACGCCGCTGCGTTGCTGCGCGAGCGCCGTCACCGCGTCGGTGAGGTACAGCTCGCCCTGCGCGTTGTTGGGGCGCAGGCGCGAGAGCTCGTCGAAGATCGCCGGCGCCGGCAGCGCGTAGATGCCGGCGTTCACCGTGCGCAGGGCGAGTTGCTCGGGAGTAGCGTCCTTCGCTTCGACGATGGCGGCGAGCTTGTCGTCGCTGGTGGCGAGCACGCGGCCGAGGCTGGCCGGCCGCTCGAGGTCGGCGACGGCCATCGCGGCGCCGCTCT
>DATNCU010000222.1:0-3297 GCA_035607145.1 Thermoanaerobaculia bacterium | reverse complement strand
CGGCTGGCGAAGGACCACTCGCTGACGCTGCTCGTGCGCCCGACTGCGTCACGCGACGGCTTCCCAAAAACCGTTGCGTTCGCGAGCGGCGACGTCACCGACCGCATGAGCGTCGTCACCGCCGCGCAGGGACACGATGCGATCATCCACGCCGCGGCGCTCGTCAAGCTGGTGGCGAAGGCGGCGGAGTTCGACCGCGTCAACGTCGCCGGTTTCGAGAACGTGCTGTGGGCCGCCGCCGAGGCGGGCGTCTCGCGGCTCGTCTACGTGTCGAGCTTCATCGCCCTCGGGCCCACCGAAGGCGGCCCCGGCGGCGAGCTCGACGAGACCGCCGACTCTCGCGTGCGGCCGTGGATCAACGACTACGAGCGCACCAAGACCCTCGCCGACCGCCGCGCCCGCGAGGCGATCGCCGCCGGCGCGCCGCTGGTGGTGGTCTACCCGGGCGTCATCTACGGCCCCGGCGTGATGACAGAGGGCAACCTCGTCGTGCGCGGCATCGTCGAGGCGCTGCACCGCCGGCTGCCGGCGCTGGTGGGCGACGCGGCGCGGCGTTGGAGCTACGTGCACGTCGACGATGTCGCGGCCGGCGTGCAGGCCGCGCTCGAGCGCGCGCCCACCGGCGGCCGTTACGTGCTCGGCGGCGAGAACGTGAGCCTCGGCGATTTCTACGCCACGGTCGAGCGGCTCTCCGGCGTGCCGGTGCCGAAGCGCTGGCTGCCGCGCGGCCTCGCCAAGTCGATGGGTTGGCTGATGCGCGCCTGGTCGCAGATCTTCGGCGGCACGCCGCAGCTGACGCCCGACCTCGTCGAAGTGTGCCATCACGATTGGGCCTACCGCTCCGACACCGCGGTGCGCACGCTCGGCTACGCGCCGCGGCCGCTGGCGCAGGGGATGGCGGAGACCATCGCTTGGCTCGAAGAGACCGGCGCATGGAAGCGGCGCGCGTGAGCGCGACGGGCGTCGCTTCGTTGACTCCCGCCGCGCCGGGCGCCTCGCGCCTGAGCAGCGGCGAGGTGCTGCGCAAGCTCGTCCACATGGTCGTCGGCGGCCTCGCCTTCCTGCTGCGCTTCCTCGGCCCCCTGTGGGGCGCCGTCTGCGCCCTCGTCGCCGTGCTCTTCAACCTGCTTCTGTTGCCGCGGCTCGGCGGCCGGCGGCTGTGGCGCGAAGCGGAGACCGCGCGCGGCGGCTCGTGGGGGATCGTGCTCTACCCGGTGGCGGTGCTGCTGCTCATCCTCACCTTCCACCGCCGCCTCGAGGTCGCCGCCGCGGTGTGGGGTGTGCTCGCCTTCGGCGACGGTATGGCCTCGCTCGCCGGCATGGCGCTCGGCCGCCGCAAGCTGCCGTGGAACCCGAAGAAGAGCTGGATGGGCAGCTTCGCCTACGTGCTCTTCGGCACCGCCGGCGCTGCGGGGCTGCTGCTGTGGACGGCGCCAGGAAGCTACGCGATTGAGTTCGCACTGGCGGCGGGGTTCGCCACCGCGCTGCTCGGAGCGGCGGTCGAATCGATCCCGCAGGCGCTGGACGACAACATTTCGGTGCCACTGCTCGCCGGGCTGCTGCTCTTCTGCATCCTGCTCACCGAGGGGCGCTGGGAGGCGGCGCTCGCCGCCGGCCTGCTGCCGCGTCTCGCCGTCGGCGCCGCGGTCAACGCCGGGCTCGGCGCGCTCGCCTTCGCGATCCGCGGCGTCGACCGCTCGGGCGCGGTCGTCGGGTGGGTGATCGGCACCGCGATCTGGGCCGCGCTCGGATGGCAGGAGTGGCTGCTGCTGTTCGCCTTCTTCGTCATCGGCACCGCCTGCACCAAGCTCGGCTACCGCAAGAAGGCGGCGGCGAAGCTGGCGCAGGAGAAGGGCGGCCGGCGCAGCGCGCGGCACGCCATCGCCAACGGCGGCGTGGCGGCGCTCGCGGCGACCTTTGCCGCCACCACCGACTTCCGGCTGGTCTTCGCGCTCGCCGCGGCCGGCGCGCTCGCCACCGCCGCCGCCGACACCGCGGGCAGCGAGATCGGCCAGCTGTGGGGGCGCCGCACCTTCCTCGTCACCACGCTGCGGCCGGTGGCGCGCGGCACGCAAGGGGCGGTGTCGCTCGAGGGCACCCTCGCCGGCGTCGTCGCTTCGGTAATCGTGGCGGCCCTCGGCGCCTGGGGCGGGCTCTATCCCTGGATGGGCGCGCTCGCCGTCGTCGTCGCCGCCTTCCTCGGCTCGCTGCTCGAGAGCGTCGTCGGCGCCACCATCGAGCGCCGTGGCCTGCTCGACAACGAGGCGGTCAACTTCCTCAACACTCTGATCGGCGCGCTGCTCGCGGCGGCGTTGTCTACACTGTTGTGAACCCGATGAGCACCACTCCCGCCTCGGCCACGGCAATTCCCGCGACCGGTGGCGCCGCCGCGCCGGCGCGCCGCTCCAAAATCGCCCTCTATGTCCAGCTCGCGCGGCCGTTCACGCTGCTGCCGCCGCTGCTCGGCATCGTCTCCGGCGCCGTCTGCGCCTTCGGCTCGGTGCACAACCCCGACCCTGCTCGGCAGCTCACCTGGTCGGTGGTGCTCACCGTGGCGCTGGGCTCGCTCTGCGCGGCGTTCCTCAACGCCGCCAACAACGCCATCAACCAGATCTACGACCTCGAGATCGACCGCATCAACAAGCCGTCGCGGCCGCTTTGCACCGGCGAGCTGTCTTTGCGCGGCGTGTGGATCTTCACCATCACCTTCTACGTCCTGGCGCTCGTCCCCACCTGGGCGGTGGTCGTCTATCCCTACACCACCTGGGGCGCGAAGATCGCGGCGCCGCTGCCGCGGCACCAGACCTTCTTCATCTACCTGCTCGGCTTCGTCTCGACGCTGATGTACTCGGTGCCGGCGTGGGGGCGCACCAAGGCGCGCGGCATGTGGGCCAACGTCACCATCGCCATCCCGCGCGGCATGCTGCTCAAGGTGGCGGGCTGGGCGATGGTGGCCACCGTCGGTTACACCGAGCCCTGGTTCATCGGCGCCATCTTCGCGCTCTTCCTCGTCGGCGCCGCCTCCACCAAGGACTTCGCCGACATCCCCGGCGACCGCGCCGGCGGCTGCCGCACGCCGCCCATCCTCTACGGCGTGCGCAAGGCGGCGTGGATCATCGCCCCCTTCTTCGTCTTCCCCTGGCTGCTGCTGCCGGTCGGCGCCTGGGTGCGCGACCCGCAGCAGCCGAGCCATCCCATCCTCACCGGCGATCCGATCCTGCTCACCGCGCTCGGTCTGCTGCTCACCGCCTGGGGCGTCTACACGGTGTGGCTCATCCTGCGCGACCCCGAGTCGCT
>DATNCU010000212.1:0-2064 GCA_035607145.1 Thermoanaerobaculia bacterium | reverse complement strand
GGGAGTACTTCTGGGGCGAGGACCGGGTGTGGATCTACCGCCACGGCCACCGTTGGGACGGGCGCGACTGGCGGCCCCTGCTGCTCTGCCTCGAGCTCGACGGCTTCCGCGGCGAGGTGCGGGCTGTTGCCTCGGAGCGGCACCGGCCGCTGGTGCGTCCCACCGATGGCGCCTGGCTCGAGCCCGAGGTGCTCGCCGAGTCGCTCGACGGCCGCCGGGCGCCGCGCGTGCCGGTGCGCCTCGCCGACTTGCCCGAGCGCGTCTGGCGGCCGGTGCTCGCCGCCGAGGACCACCGCTTCTTCGCCCACCGCGGCGTCGACGCGCGCTCGCTCGCGCGCGCCGTGCTCGCCAACCTGCGCGTGGGCGGCGTCGCTCAGGGTGGCAGCACGCTCACCCAACAGCTGGTCAAGAACCGCGACCTGACGCCGCGCCGCACGGTGGCGCGGAAGGCGTCAGAGGCGCTGCGCGCGCTCGACGTCGAGTCGACGCACACCAAGGAGGAGATCCTCGAGGTCTATCTCAACCACGTCTACCTCGGCCAGGTCGACGGGCTCGCGGTGCACGGCTTCGGCGCCGCGGCACAGGCGTTGTTCGGCAAGCCGGCCGAGGCGCTGCAGGTGCAGGAGGCGGCGACGCTCGCCGGCCTGATCCGCAGCCCGAACCGCCTGTCGCCACTGCGGCATCCGGCGGAAGCGAAGGCGCGGCGCGATCAGGTGCTGGCGAGGATGGGGCAGCTCGGCTGGCTGTCGGCCGCGCAAATGGCGGCGGCGCAGGCGCGCCCGCTGGGGCTGCGACACGTGGCGCCGCGACCGCCGATGGCGGGGAGCTTCATCGCCTGGTCTGCGGCGGTGGCGCGGCGGACCGCTCCCGAGCGCATTGCACGCGGACGCGGCGTGGTGCTGGAGACGACGCTCGACCCGCTGTTGCAGGCCGAGGCGGAGCGGGCGGTGCGCGCGGCCACCGCGCGGCTGCGGCGCGAGCATCGCGAGCTGCGGCGCGCGCCGCTCGGCGTGGCGTTGGTGGCACTCGATCCGAGCGACGGCGGCGTCGTCGCCTACGTCGGCTCACCGCCGGGTTCGCTGCCCGGTGGCTTTGACCGCGTGCGCCAAGGCAAGCGCCAGCCCGGCTCACTGGTGAAACCGCTCGTGCTGCTCGAAGCGTTCGAGAGCTGCGGCGGCGACCCGCTGTACCCGTCGAGCCGCGTCGCCGACGAGCCCCTGCAGCTGACGCTCCCCACCGGCGCAGTCTGGGAGCCGGTCGACGCCGACCGCCGCTTCCTCGGCACGGTGAGCGTGCGCGCGGCGCTGCGGGAGTCGCGCAACGTGCCGTTCGTGCGGCTGGCGCGGCGCTGCGGTTTCGCCGAGACGGCGGAGCGGTTGCGCGAGGCGGGCCTGGCGCTGCCTTCGCCGCCGCCGCCGTCGTTCGTGCTCGGCTCGGTGGAGGCGACGCCGTTACAAGTGGCGCGCGCGTACACCGTGTTCGCGACGCCCGGCGACGCGGTGCGGCCGCGGCCGGTCTCCCGCGTCGAGCGCCCGGGCGGCTCGCGCCTCGATCGCATCTGGCCGTCGCGCACTCGCGTGGTGAGCCCGGCGAGCGCCTACCTCGCGGTCGACCTCTTGCGCGACGCGGCGGCGCTGGGCACGGCGCGCGCCGCCGCGATCCCCGGCCTGGTGGTGGCGGCGAAGACCGGCACCACCTCCGAGCAGCGCGACGCCTGGCTCGCCGGCCACGCCGGCGGCCTCGTCACCGTCGTCTGGGTGGGCCGCGACGACGGCCGCCCGCTCGGCCTCACCGGCAGCGAGGCGGCCGCCCCGCTCTGGCGCGAGTTCATGCGCCGCGCCGTGCCGCTGCGCCCGCCGCACCGCCTCGAACGCCCGCCGCTCGTCGTCGATCGCTACGTCGACGCCGAGACCGGCCTCCTCGTGCGCAGCTTCAATCCGCGCGCCGTGCGCGAGGTCTTCCGCGAGGACGTGCTACCGCCCCGCGACCGCTTCTGGCGGATCGATGAGGAAGTGCCGGTGGTGCGCTGAGGGTGGCGCGGCGCTGCCGCCGCGCCGTGGCTCA
>DATNCU010000210.1:0-4499 GCA_035607145.1 Thermoanaerobaculia bacterium | reverse complement strand
GGCGACTGGGCGTACTTGAGCAACATCGCGGTGGTGATCGGCACCTGCTGCGCCGCGCTGTTGTGGCTGAAGAAGCCGTAGAGGTAGGGGATGCGGTACTCGTCGCCGGTGTTCCAGAACACCGACCAGTCGATCATGTCCTGCACGTTGAACGGCCGCTGCGGCTTGAAGCCGATGATGGCGTTGTGGTCGCGGAACCACTCTTCGGGGTAGGTGCCGATGTTGGCGTAGACGCGCGAGAGGGCGCCGAAGACGCCGACGCTGTCGGCGCCGTCGAGCAGCACGCGCGGGGTGATGCGCGGGTTGTCCTTCTGAGCACCCTGGACGCTGGGGATGCGCAGGTTCCAGTCGCTCTGATCTTCGGGCGGATTGAGCGTAGCGCGCTGCAACCGCGCGGGCACTTCCCAGATGTTGGTGATGGTGTTCGAGTTGTTGATCTGGTCGGTCGACACCAGCGAGGTGTCGATGGTGCCCGGCTGCTGGCTGTTGAGGAACTGGAAGAGCGCGTTGTTCTCGCGCGTGAGGTTGGCGAAGGCCTTGCTCGCCCGCCAGAACTGGTTGCCGATCGTGCTCGACACGTTCCCCCACTCCGGCCGCTCGGGGTCCGCCGGCGGGTTCTGCGGATGGAAGGCGATGTGGCAGAAGCCGCAGGACATGCTGACGCGGAACGGGCGGATGAGGTTGGGATCGGAGGCGAGGCGGACGTCCTCGTAGTAGGCGTTGCCGTTGAGCTCCACCTGCTGGCGCCAGTAGCGGCGGGCGGTAGCGGCGTTGTCGGTGTTGCCGAAGAAGTCGGGGTTGGGCATCAGCCGCAGGCCGAGGGTGCCGCTGGGGTAGCCGTAGACGGTGTAGTCGAGGCCGTCCTTGGGCAGCCGCGCCAGCACCGACTCGTAGAGCTTGGGATCGCCGGGGATGAAGAGCGGCTTCGGCGGGTGGTGCGGATCGGGCGGCGGGCCCTGCTCGAGCTTGCCGGTCTTGGGATCGATGTCGGTGGGCGGCTGCTGGAGGATGATCTTGTTGCCGTCGGCGACGTCGAGGTAGAGGCCGAGGATGCGGTTGTCCGGGTTGGTCTGCGACTTCATGCCCGGCTGGTTGATGAGGCCGGCGCTGGCGAAGCGGTTGTAGCGCTGGCGCGAGTCGAGGAGGATGAGGAAGTCGGTGAGGCCGTAGCCCTCTTCCTGGAGCCAGCCCCAGAAGGCCTCGTTGCCCTCGCCCCAGAGGATCCAGGTGTTCTGGCCGCGGATGCCGTTGCGGCCGCAGCCGAAGCAGCTCGGCGGGCCGTCGTCGATCATGCCGGCGGAGTTGGCCCAGTTGAAGGGTCCGAGCACGCCGTCCTTGCCGACCACCATGTCGACCTGGCTGAAGACGTTGCGCGTCTCGGCGGGGAAGCAGTACTTGGTGCGCGGAGTCCTGGGCGTGCCGCGCAGCGTGTAGGCGGTGGGGGGATTGGTCCCCGGCCTTGCCATCGCTTCGTCCGGCGGTGCGCCGGGGTCCTGCTCGTTCCAGCCCGCGCGCAGGTCCGGCACGTGGCTCGCCGCCGGGTAGGGGTTGTCCTCGGTCTTGCCCCCGGAGCAGCCCAGCGTCACCAGGCAAAGTGCCAGGCTCGCCAGCAATCCGAGGATGGCCCGATCACGGCGGGAAGGCAGCAATCCACTCCGGCTCGGCTCTCTCATCGGTCGCCCTCGCAGTTACGCAAGTGATCACGACCCACCCGCGGCACTTCTGCCTTCGCCAAGTCGCGCGACTCGGCGGCGGGTGGCTCCAGGGGGGAGAGGCTGGCTGTTTAGACGGACGCGAGACGGCGAATTCCCCTGACGCGCGGGTGACGGCGCAGGGCGGCCGCGGCGGACCTTTGCGTGCATCGGGATCACCTTCGGCTCACCGCAGCAATCCGCCGAGGAAGGGCTCGCCGAGCTCGTCGAACCAGCGCGCGATTTCCTCGGGTGGCGCGAGGCGCCGGGCCTGGATGCGGCGCCGCTTGCGCAGCATGCGGGGTGCGCCGCGCAGGGCGTCGCGCCAACCGCGCAGCATGACCGCCGCGAGGCGGGTGGGTGGGATGCGCGCGCCGAACTTCCCGGCCGGCCCCCGGCCGGCAAGCAGCCCGACGAGCAGCACCAGCGGCCGCAGCATTGTCAGCAGCAGAGCGCGCACAGCGTACCAGTGTGGATAGTTCTTGAGAACGTTCCACAGCGTGTTGCGGCTGGTGTAGTAGCCGAGCAGCTCCGAATACTGGCCAGCGGTGCCGCCGCGCTGGTGCCACACCCAGGCCCCCGGCTCGTAGACGCAGCTCCACCCACGCAGCCGCGCCCGCCAGCCGAGGTCGAGCTCCTCGCAGTAGAGACGGAAGTCCTCGTCGAACCACTCGCCGTCGGGGGCGACGTCCTCGAGCAGCTCGCGGCGAAAGAAGGCCGCCGCGCCATAGGGGCAGAAGGTCTCCTGCGGCGCTTGCACGGCGTCGGCCGGCAGCCCGGAGCCCTCGAGCTTGCCGAAGCCGTCGAGAGTGATGCGCTGGCCGGTTCCATCGAGGATCTGGCCGTCGAGGGTGGCGACGTCGACGCCGAGGACGACGCGCGCCGCCACCATGCCGACGCGCAGCGGCGGATCTGCCGTCTCGTCGAGCTCGGCCGCGGCGGCGAGGGCGGCGAGCGCGCCGGGCGCCACGCGGGTGTCGTTGTTGAGCACCAGCACGCCGCCGGCGCCGAGGTCGAGCGCGCGGCGGATGCCGACGTTATAGGCATGCGAGAAGCCGGTGTTGTGCGGCAGCACCAGCACCTCGGCCGCGGGGTACGTCTCGCGCGCCGCCTCCGGCGAGCCGTCCACCGAGCCGTTGTCGACCACCACCACCAGCGGTCCCTCGCCGCCCTCGGCCAGGCTCCGCAGGCACTCGCGCAGCAGCTCGCGGCGGTCGTAGTTGACGACGACGACCGCGACCTTCATGTGCCCTTCATGAAGACGCCGGACGGCTCGGCTTCGAGCGCGCCGGCTCGCGCGGCGCCGGCTCGAGCTCGAAAGAGACCTCGTTGGCAGGCAGCATCCAGCAGACGAAGCGCTCGTAGAAGCGCGGCACGCGGTTGATCAGCCAGGTGAGCAGCCGCCCCTCCACCCGCCGCTTCGCGTTGTTGATCCAGTAGAAGTGGATGCGGCGCGCGACGATGCGGAAGCGCAGCGGCGTGTAGAAGTTGAAGTCGCCGTCGGAGAGGTAGTCGAAGCTGTGGTAGCCGAAGAAGCGGCGGTGCGTGGGGTCGGTGTAGGAGCCGAAGAAGGAGAGGTGCGGCACGACGATGCGCAGGCGGCCGCCGGGGGAAGTGACGCGGTGCAGCTCGCCCATCAGCGGCAGGAAGCGGTCGACGTGCTCGAGCACGTGCGACGAGAACATTTCGGCGAAGGCGCCGTCGCGGAAGGGCAGCGGCGACTCGAGGTCGAGCACCACGTCGACGCCGGTGAGCGGCAGCCGGTCGGCGTTGAGCCAACCCGGGCGCACGTCGCGGCCGCAGCCGAGGTTGATGCGGCGCACGCGTCGAGGGGTCGTGGCTGCGGCGGCAGCTGCGGTGGAAGCGAGCGCGGGGGCGATGCGGCGATGATATGACGCGAACCGTGGCCCGCCTGCGCGCACTCCTCCCGTGGCTGCTCGGCGCCGCCATCGTCGTCTGGCTGCTGCTGCGCGTGCCGTTCGGCGCCGTCGTCGCGGCGCTCGCCGGCGGGCGCTGGGGAGCGCTCGTCGCCTACGTCGCCTTCGAGCTCGCCGTGCTGCTTCTGGTCGACGCCTGGGCGACGGTGGTGACGCTGCGCCGCTGCGGCGGCTCGCCGCCGTTTCGCGACGTGCTCGCCATGCGCGGCGCCACCTACCTGCTCAACCTGCTTCACTTCGGCGCCGGGCAAGGAGCCTTCGGCTGGTACCTCGCCCGCGCCGGCCGCGGTGGCTGGGGGGCGGGCGGCGCGCTGCTGCTGATGCTGGTGACGCAGGGGCTGGCGCTGGTGCTGGTGACCGCCGCCGGGCTGCTCCTCGCGCCGCCTTGGCTGGCGCGGCCGGCGCTGCCGGTCGCGGCGCTGGCGCTCGCCGGCATCGCCGCGTACCTCGTCGTCGTGGCGCTGCGGCCTAGCTGGGCGCAGCGGGTGTCGCTGCTGCGGCCGCTGCTCGTCGCCGGCCTGCGCGGCCATCTCGTCGCCGCCGCGGCGCGAGTGCCGCACATGGCGCTGCTGGTGCTGCTCAACTGGGGGCTCTACCGGGTGTGGGGGATGCTGGTGCCGCTGCGCTTCGGCCTGGCGGTGTGGCCGATCCTCATGCTGGTAAGCGCGCTGCCGATCACACCGTCAGGCTTGGGCACCGTGCAGGCGCTGCAGGTGTCGCTGTTCGCGCAGTGGGCGCCGGGCCCCGACCTCGCGTCGCGGCAGGCGGAAGTGCTCGCGCTGACCCTCGCCTCCTACGCGCTCGCGCTGCTGCTGCAGGGCGCCATCGGCGCCTTCTCGCTGCGCGCGCTGCGCCGCGGGTTCGGCGAGCC
>DATNCU010000205.1:0-5666 GCA_035607145.1 Thermoanaerobaculia bacterium | reverse complement strand
GCCGCCGGCCGCAGGTTGACGAGGTCGATCATCTCGTCGACCGCCACCTTGAGCTCCTTGCCGGCGAGCCCCTTGAGCCGGCCGAAGTAGCGCAGCAGCTCGACGGCGGTGAGCTTGTCGTAGACGCCGAAGTCCTGCGGCAGGTAGCCGAGCTCGCGGCGGATGGCGAGCGGGTCGCCGAGCGCGTCGACGCCGCGCCAGCGCACGGTGCCGGTCGTCGGCCGCAGCACGGTGGCGACGATCGACATCAGCGTCGTCTTGCCGGCGCCGTTGGGGCCGAGCAGGCCGAGCACGCCCTCGCCCAGCGACAGCGTGAAGTCGGAGAGGGCGACGGTACCGTTGCCGTAGCGCTTGGTGAGGCCGGTGATCTCGAGCATGGGCACCCCTACGGCCACGGCGGCGACGAGGTTGCACCTCCCGCTCGGCGAGCTGCTCCGACGGCCGCCATGGCGCGATCGGCCGAGCATACGGCGAGGTGGCAGTGGGGCGGACCCATGGCGGCGCGATGGCAGCGGCGGGCCGAGCGTGGAATCGGCGCGGAGACTGCGTAGAGTTCCCGGTGATGAGGCCTGACGACCCACTGCCGCCTGGATCTCCCGAAGCCCGGCGCACGAGCGCGATGTCGGCCTGTGCGCCGCTCGCGCTGACGCTGCTCCTCTGCGCCTTCGCCTGCGCGGCGCTGCTCGTCGCCCGCTGGCTGGTCGGCGGGGTCATCGCCTACCGGTTCCTCGCCTGGAACCTCTTCCTCGCCGGGCTTCCGTTCGCCTTTGCCCTGCTCGCCAGCCTGCTCCACGAGTCGGCGAGGCCGGGCCGGCTGCGCACCGGCGGCGTCGCGGCGCTGCTCGTCCTCTGGCTGCTGTTCTTCCCCAACGCGCCGTACATGATCAGCGACCTCGCGCACCTGCACGCCCGCGCGCCGGGCGCGCCGTTCTGGTTCGACGCCGTGCTCTTCGGCGCCTTCCTCGCCACCGGCGTGGCGGCGGGGCTCGCCTCGCTGCTGTTGGTGCACGGGATGGTGGTGCGCCGGCTCGGCCGCGTCGCGGGCTGGACGGCCATCGCCCTCGCCTCGCTGCTGGCCGGCTTCGGCATCTACCTCGGACGCTTCGAGCGGCTCAACAGCTGGGATGCCCTGACGCGGCCGCTGCAGGTGCTCGCCGTCGCCTTCGACCCGGCTCGCAGCCCGCTCGCGCACGTCCGCCCACTCGCCGTGACGGTGCTCTACGGCGGCTTCATCCTGCTCGGTTACCTGGCGGTGGTGGCGATGCTGCACGCCGGCCGGCAGCTACTCCCCGCGCCGCCGCCGCGCGAGTGAGCAGCCGCCGGGAGATGCCCGTTCACAGCTGTCGCGGCTTGTGCTTGTTGGCGGCGCGGTGGAGCGCTTTGACCTGCTGCTTGGCGCGGCGGGCCGCCCCCTCGTCCGTGCGGCGACGCAGCGCCTCGCGCTCGGCAGTGAGCTGCCGGAAGCTGGCGAGGCGGTCAGCGTCGAGGCTGCCCGCCGCAACCGCTTCGCGAACGGCGCAGTCGGGCTCGCTCTCGTGCGTGCAGTCACGGAAGCGACAGCTTTGCGCGAGGGCGTCGATCTCGGGGAACGTGCCGGCGAGGTCGTCGTCGCCGAGCCAGAGCCCGACCTCGCGCAGACCTGGCGTGTCGAGCAGCAGCGCGCCGCCCGGCAGCGGCAGTAGCTCACGGCGGGTGGTGGTGTGACGCCCGCGGCCGTCGTCGGCCAGGGCGCCGGTGGCCGCGAGCGGCCGGCCGGCGAGCTGATTGGCGAGCGTCGACTTCCCCGCTCCCGAGATGCCGAGCAGCACCACGGTCTCGCCGGCGCGCAGATGCGGGCGCAGCCGCTCGACGCCGGCGCCGCCGAGGGCGTCGACCGCGTGCACCGGCGCGGGTGCGGCGAGCGCTGAGGCCGCGGCGATCACGGCAGCAGCGTCGTCCTCCACGCACAGGTCCAGCTTGGTGAGCACCACCACCGCCGGCACGCCCGCCTCGCGCGTCAACGCCAGCCAGCGCTCCAGCCGTCGCGGCTTCCACGGCTCGTCGAGGCCGGCGACAAGCAACGCCAGGTCCACGTTGGCGGCCAGCGCCTGCGGCTCGCTGCGGCGGCCGGCGGCGCGGCGCACGAAGACGCTCTTGCGCGGTAGCACGGCCTCGACGAGCAACGGCTGCTCGCCAGCCGCCTCGTCGAGGCGCCGCAAGGCGAGCCAGTCGCCGACGCAGGGCAGCTCGGCCGGCGACTCGGCGCGGTAGAGCAGCCGGCCGGGCACGAGGGCCTCCTCCTCGCCGCGCGCGGTGCCAACGCGCAGCGCGTCGCGGCTGCCGGCAAGCACGCGGCCGGGCTCTAACGAGAGCGTGTGCGAACCGAGAGCAGACAGAAACGAATCGAAGGACGCCTGCCACAGAGCGCTCCAGCCGAGCGCCTGCAGCGGCGCAGTCGAAGACAGATGTTGCATGGTGCGGATCTCCGCCAGGCGCGTCGACGGCGACGCGCGAAGTCCCGGTTAGATATTGGGGACGCGGGGATTGCCGCTCAAGCAAGCATAGGCGCGGGAGAGATAGTGCCACCGATTCGAGCCGAGTGGAAGGCAACGCGAACCGTTGCGAGTGTCGCGCGCCGTTCATCGCGCTCGAATGAAATCGCGGTCGCGGCCGCGGTCGACGCGGCAAGCGCCGCGCACGCGACGCGAGTAGCAGTCGCGAACGCTCCTGGCGTCTACGCTCAATTGCCGCTCGTCGCGCTGCTCCCGGCTTCCGCGGCGGCCACGGCTTCCGGGCGGCGCGCGTAGAGCTTCCCCAACGCGACGGCTTCGCGCGCGGCCGCATCGTCGCCGCTCTCGCGCAGCGCCCGCGCGAGCGCGACGTAGGCGTCGGTGGTCGACGGCTCGACGGCGAGCGCGCGACGGTAGTCGGCGATAGTGGCGAGCCGAGCCGCCGCAACGCCAGCGCCGCTCTCGCGCGCGCGGGCTTCCTTGGCGTCGCCCAACCGCAGCCAACCGGCGGCGAACGTCGGCCGCAACGCGACGGCGCGCTCGAGCGCCGGCAGCGCCTCGGCGGCGCGGCCGTTGGCGAGGAGCAGGCGCCCACGGTTGAAGTGCGCTTCGACGAGGTCGGGATCGCGCGCGGCGGCGAGGGCGAGCTCGGCCAGCGAATCGTCGAGCCGCCGCTGCCCGGCGAGGCTCAAACCCAGCCACACGTGCGCGAGGGGCGTGTCGCCGCCTGGCAGCGTCATCGCGCGCCGCAACGCCGACTCGGCATCGGCATACGTGCGAGTCTGCAGCTGCTCCACCGCCAGCCGCAGCCACGGCTCGGCGAGCAGCGGCGGCTCGGCCGCGAGCAGCGCCGCTACGCGCGGCATTGCGGTGCGGCCGCCGATGCGCAGCACGCCAACGGCGCGATAGAGCTCGCCGAGGTTTCCCGGCGGCGCCTCCTCGGGCCGCAGGAAGCTCGCGCCCACTAGTACCGGATCGTGCTCTGCGCGCGGCGCCAGCAGGTCGATGCCGGCCGGCGGCCGCTGGATGCGGTGGTCGGTCATCACCACGTGCACCACGTCCTCGGTGCGCCGCTCGGGCATGTGGCAGCTCGTGCAGTCGGCGGTCGCGGCCGCGCCGCTCGTGCCATGCCCCTCGCGCGGCGGCAGTTGCTCGGCGCGGTGGCAGCTCAGGCACGCGGCGCGGTAGTGCGCGGCGCGTTCACTTACCGCCACCTTGCGATGCGGGTCGTGGCAAGTCAGGCACGACAGCGCGCCGACGGGACTCTCGCGGAAGCAGCGGCTCTGCTCCAGCCGGTACGGGTGATGGTTGATCTCGAACCGCTCGTCGCGCCCGCGTCCCTCCTCGTCGGCATCGAGCTCGACGCGGTGCGCCGCCAGCGACTCACCGGGACGGAAGGCGAGGTCGCCGCGCTCGAAACGCCGCACGGCAGGCAGCGCCACGATCGGCTGCAGGTGACACTGGTAACAGACCTCCGCGCGGCGCGCGGGAGTGAGACGCGCCGGGTTGACGATCGCCGCCTTCGCAGCGGCGACCGGCACTACGGGATCGCGCACCCGCCGCACGTGCTCGGCGCCGGGCCCGTGGCAGCGCTGGCAGCCGACACCCTCCGGCAGCGCCGCCGGGAAGCGGTGCGGCATGCCGTAGGCGTCGGCGCCCGCCGGCAGCTCCGGGTAGGCGTCGTGGCAGACCATGCACTCGCGCTGAACCGCGCGCTGCAGCTCTTCGTGGTCGGGACGGTCGTAGCCGGGCGCCATCCCCCACTTCCCCTCGCGCGTGTACCAGGCGATCGGCAGCTGCCACAGCTCCCCCGACGGCGTGCGGAAGAGATAGGTGCGAGCGTGGTTGCCCGAGCCGAGCACCCAGTCGACCGGCTGCTCCCTCTCGTTCACGCGCTCGCCGCGCGGGCCGCTCTGCCAGCGGCGGAAGACGAGCTGGTCGCCGCGCCAGAGCATCTCGTAGGTGCGCTTCGAGAGCGCGTGCTCGAAGGGGACGCCGAAGCTCTCGATCGACGACGCGCGCCGCGGCCGGTAGAACGAGCGCGACATGCCGACGGCGGTGAAGGAGGCAGCGAGGTCCTGATGGCACCCAGCGCATACGGCGTCCTCGACGTAGCCGGAATTGGCGCCGCCGGTCACGCGGATGCCGCGCGCGGCGAGGAACTGCGGCGTGTCGGGTTCCATCGCCGGAACAGCAGCGGTGCCCTTAGGCGGGTCCGACGCCACAGACTCCGCTGCCGCCGCAAGCGACGCCAAGACAAGGAACGCGAGACGCCAGTCACGACGCATGTGCCGATGACCCAGAACGATCTCGAATTCTATTCGCGCGACTTCGAACGCCGCAGACACAGGCAGAGTTACTACGTCGTGGTGGCGCTGGCCGAAGGCACTGAACGGGACCAGCCTTGAGATCCGACGGCTGAGTCGGCTACCGCGGACCGGTGGCCACTGCGCGGTCGGTGTGAGCCGGTCGTCAGCCCTGGAGCTTCGCCGCAGCCGTGCCGACGACGCCGCCGCGGCACGCCTTGCCGGTCATGAAGGCGGCCGAGTGGCGTGATTGCGCGTCGAGCGCTTCCGACAGCGGCACGCCGCAGGAGGCGACGACCGTGTCGTAGATGACGCGGCGCGCGACGTCGGCCGTGGCGTTGCCGGTCTCGGCCGGCGCGGGCAAGGCCTCGGTCACGCCGGCGAGCGGACCCTCTTCGACGCGCCGCCGCTCGGCTCCGCCAGCGCCGCTCGCCAACTGCCATGCCGCCTGCAGCGCCTCCTCGAGCGGCGCCGCAACGTCCACCAGCCATCCTGCTGCCTGCCCAGCGCGCATCGGCTTGCCGGTGAGCAGCAGGTCGAGCAGCCGCGGCCAGTCCTCGCGGCGCGCCTTGCGGAACGGCCAGTGGCACCCCTCCATCCCCGGCACCACCGGCAGCGTCACCTCGGGAAAGCCGAGGCTCACCGAGTCGACGGCGACGAGGTGGTGGCAGTGGAGGAAGAGCTCGAGCATGCCGCCGAGGCAGCGCTTGCCGTTGAGGAAGCCCACCGAGGTGCGGAACTCCTCGTGCAGCCGCCGCGCCGTGCGGCTCCACGCCGCGGAGACGCGGTAGCCCTGCGCTTCGTCGGCGAGCGCCGGGAAGAACTCCGCCGTGTCGGCGCCGACGAGCTGCGTCGTCAGGTGGAAGTCGCC
>DATNCU010000180.1:0-2587 GCA_035607145.1 Thermoanaerobaculia bacterium | reverse complement strand
GACGGCGAGGAAGCGGTTCTCGCCGGCGCGGGTGCCGAAGCGCCGCGCGAACTGGACGAGGTCGCGGCCGTCGACGCGGCCGTCGCGGTCGAGGTCGCCGGCGAGGATGGTGGTGCCGGCGACGATGAAGCGCGCCACGTTCTTGTCGGTGGCGTTGGGCGTCGGCAGGTTGAGGTCGCGCGAGCGTAGGCCGACGAGCACGGCACCGGTGAGCGGCGTCGTCGGCGTGAAGGTGAGCTGCGCATGCTTTGGCGTGCCCGTCGCGGCGGCGCCGGTGTCGGTGCCGTTGACGAGCAGCCGCGTCGCGGTGAGGTCGATGCCGGTGCCGAAGTCCCAGACGTCGACGGTGATGGCGGTGGTGGGCGGGACGCCTTCGGCGCCGTGGAGGGGCACCGTGATCCCCGGTACCGGCCCCACCGTGTCGAGGTCGCGGATGACGTCGAAGAAGACCTGCGCCAGCCGGTCGTAGCCCGCGGCGTTGGGATGGCCGACGGGGTCGGGCGGATTGATCACCGGCGCGTAGAAGGTGTTGAACAGGTTGGGCAGGTTCGAGAACACCTCGAAGGGGTCGGCGAGGTCGCGATTGCGGGTGCCGGCGGTGTCGCGCACGTTCTCGGCGAGGCGCAGGTTGACGATGTTGCGCTCGTCCTGCCAGGCGGTGGGCACGCGCGGGATGGCGGTGGCGTGGACGACGGCGAGCCCCCGGAGCTCCGCCTTGCGCGCCATCTCGCGCAGGTTGAACATCGTGGTCTCGAAGCCGATGCCGCGCGAGATGTCGTTGGTGCCCTCCATCAGCAGCAGCGTGCTGGAGGAGGGAACGGAGGCGAGCTCGTCGTCGATGCGGGTTACGCCGGCCGTGGTGTCCTCGCCGGGTTTGCCGGCGTTCTTCACTGTCGCCTGAACGCCGGCGTTGACGAGCAGCGTCCGCAGGCGCGGCGGGTAGCCCTTGTCCGTCCGCGCCGGGTCGTCGCCCACCCCGTTAGTGATGCTGTCGCCGAAGGCGAGGAAGCTCACCTGGGCGAAGGCTGGTCGTGCGCCGGCTGCGAGGAGCAGGGCGGCGCCGCAGAGGCGGGAAAGTCTGCGCAGCACGGGCGGTTATGGTACTCCACCCTGGATTCGAGTCGCTCCAGGATCCGGTATCCTTCGCGGCCTCCTGCGGCGCCGGCCCCGCCACCCCCACCTCCCACGCGCATGACCAACGCTCATCGCCGCCGATTCGCGGGCCGCGCGCTCGCCCTCGCCGCCGGCGCGCTGGCGATGGCGGCGCTCGTGGCGTGCGGCGGCTGCCGCCGCGAGGCGAGCGCCCATCGCGGGCCGATCGTCCTCATCACCATCGACGCCTTGCGTGCCGACGCGGTGGGCGCTTTCGGCGGACCGCCGCAGCTCACGCCGGCGCTCGACGCCCTGGCGCGTGAGGCCACCTGGGCCGGCACCGCGGTGGCGCCCTCGAGCTGGACTGTGCCGTCGATGGCGGCGCTGTTCACCGGCCTGCAGCCGTGGAGCAACCAGAATTGGCACGGCGATGCGGCGATGCTGCGCCCCGAGCTGGTCACCATCCCCGAGGCGCTCCACGCGCGTGGCTTTGCCACTGCCGGCTTCTACAGCAACGTCTGGCTGCGGCCCCCGTTCGGCTACGGCGCCGGCTTCGACGAGCTCCGCCACTTCCGTGAAGGCAAACGCGCCGAGGCGACGCTGGCGAAGCTCGGCACGCCCGCAGCCGGCAAGGCCGGAAAGCCACAGTTCGTCTGGGCGCACATCCTGCCGCCGCATGCACCCTACGTACGCCGCGACGCGCTGCTCGACCGGCTGCCGCAGCCGGCACCGTCGCTGCCGCGCCGCGTGTCGGTGGTCGACCTCGAGCCCTGGTTCGACCCCGCCGTGCCACTCGACGAGGAGCAGGCGGACACGTTCCGCGCCGCCTACCAGCTCAACGTCGCTTTCGCGGACCAGCAGCTCGGGCGGCTGCTCGCGGCGCTGCGGCGCAGCGGCAAGTGGGACGAGACGCTGCTCGTCGTCACCTCCGACCACGGCGAGGAGTTCAAGGAGTGCGGACAGATCGAGCACGGCGGCAACCTCTGCCGCGCCCTGATCGAGGTGCCGCTGCTCGTCAAGCTGCCCAAGGCGTGGAGCGGTCCGGCGCTGGCGCTGCGCCGCGGCGATCACCCCAGCACGGTGCGCGTGCGCGCCACTCTCGTGGAAGCCGCGGGTGGTGAGGCGGGAGAGGGAACGGCACCGAGCCTCTTCCACGAGGAGAGGGCTGGCGCGCTCTCCGAGCTCTACCTCGGCAACGGCACGAACCGCATCTCCTACGTCGAGGACGACCGCCAGCTGATCTGGGAGAGCCGCTTCGCACCGCCCGACCCCGACTACTACCGCGTCCACACGCTCGACATCGGCGCCGTGCCGGCGGTGGCGCCGAATACCTCGTCGGAGGCGCTGCACGCGCGCCTCGAGGAGGCGTTCGGGCGCGCGCTGCCGCTCTCCGGCCGCGCCGGGACGCCGCCGACGCTGACGCTGTGGCAGTGGGCGGCGCCGCCGCCGGGCTCGCCGCCGATGACCAGCGTCCGCGTGCCGGTGCACGACTCCG
>DATNCU010000176.1:0-5262 GCA_035607145.1 Thermoanaerobaculia bacterium | reverse complement strand
CGACGGCCTGCACGCCGTCCTGGCCGCCGGTGATCACGAAGGCCGCCACCTTGTCGCGCATCAGCACCTTGTTGCGGATGGTGATCTGGTTCTGGATGCAGTTCATGCGCTCGACCATCTTGTAGTAGAGCGAGCTCGCCGAGCCCCAGCGGATCGGCGAGGCGAGCAGGATGACGTCGGCCCAGTGCACCACCGCCTCGTAGACCGCCTCCAGCTGGTCGCGCTTGTCCATCTGGGTGATCGAGCACGGCCAGGTGCAGGCGCGGGCGCTCTTGCTGTAGAAGCCCTCGCAGTTGCGGAAGTGCAGGTCGCGCAGGCGCAGCAGCCGCGTCTCGTGGCCCATCGCCGCGGCGTGCTCGAGACCCACCTCGAGCAGCGCCTCCGAGGTCGAGTAGCGCGGGTGGGTGGTGTCCATGACGGTGGTGGAGATCCCCGCTACGCGAGGCGGCCCCGGTGCGCGCACCGGCTCGCGGGCGAGCGCGTGCGGCTTGTGCGGCAGCCGGCCGCGCTTGGTCGCCGGTACCAGGTCAACCCAGACGCGGCCCTCGCGCACCTCGACGCGGTGGCTGGGCACGCGGTCGGCCTCGTAGCCCGGCTCGCCGGCGCCGGTCGTGCGCTCGAACCGCCAGTAGTGCCATGGGCAGACGACGTACTCGCCTTCGAGCGTCCCCTCGCCCAACGGCCCGCCGACGTGGTTGCAGACGCCGGAGATGGCGCCGAAGGCGCCGTCGCGGTAGGTGAGGGCGAGGCGCAGCCGCCCGATGCGCACCTCTCGCACGGGTCGGTCGGCGAGCGCTTCGACCGAGCCAAGCTCGTACCAGCCGGGCCCGCCGGTCGGTTCCGGCATCTCCAACGTCCCAGGCTTCGGCGGCTCCGTCACTCTGCACCTCCTGGCGTGATGAACGCCCCGATCGTGACATACGAGGTCCGTTTCTCCCGAGGGCTCGACGCGGCGCCGGCCTTGCGTCATCCTTGCGGTGCCGCTCTCACGCGCAAGGAGGACCCGATGCTCGGCGAGAAGATGCCGCAGACCTACGCCAACCATTCCCGCATCGTGCCGCTGTTCCACTTCGCCGTCTTCGGGTTGCTGGTCGTCAACCTGCTCTACCGGCTCTACGTGGTGGTGCGCTACTTCGGCTGGGGCACGCTGATCGACGCCTTGCTGGCGGTGGCGCTGGTGCTCTTCGCCTCGTCGGTGCGTACCTTCGATACGCGCCTCCAGGACCGCATCATCCGTCTCGAGATGCGGCTGCGCCTGGCGCGCCTGCTGCCGCCCGACCTGCACCCGCGCATCCACGAGCTGCGCCCCGGCCAGCTGATCGCGTTGCGGTTCGCACCCGACGCCGAGGTCCCCGGGCTGGTGGACGAGATCTTCGCCGGCCGGCTCACGAAGAGCAGCGAGATCAAGCAGCGCATCAAGACCTGGGAGCCCGACTACTTCCGAGTCTGAGCCGGGGCAATCTCCGGACCCGCTCAGCTCGCGTCGCCGAGCGGCGCGGGTGTCACGGGCGGTGGCTCGGCGGCGTAGACCGGGTAGTCCTCGACGGTGCCTAGCCGCCGCACGCGCCAGCCGGCCTGCGCCATCGCCTGCAGCCACGCCGCGTGGGACAGCGGGCGGATCAGCCACAAGTGCCCGCGCTCGCGGTCGGCGAGCTCTTCGGCGAGCGTCTCGGTGAGCGGGCGATAGGCGGGCCCGGCGCGCTCGACGAGGTCCTCGAGCAGCTCCACGCTCTCCACCTCGCAGCGGCAGTACATGGTGGCGCTGTAGCGGGCGTGGCGGTCGACGAAGATCAGCGCGGTCGGCGGCTGCGGGGCGAGGCGCAGCACGGCGGCGGTGAAGCGCCGGCCGTCGCGCTTCTCCGGCCAGAAGGCGCCGAGCGCGGCGATCGCGAGGAGCACCGCAGCCCAGACGGCGAGCCAGGTACGCTGCCGGCGCGACCAGCTCCACGCCGGGACGAGGCGCCGCGCCACCAGCAGCGAACCGGGCACCGCCAGCGGCAGCAGGTAGAGCGGCTGGCGCGACTGGACGACGCAGAAGACGAGCAGCGGCAGCAGCGACCACAGCCAGAGGAAGCGCGTGGCGAGCCGGTCGCCTGGCGAGGCATCGCGTTCGTCGCGGCGCCGGAAGACCGCCGCCGCGCTCCACGGCAGCAGCCCGCCGATCACCACCGGCACGATCGCGATGAGCAGCCCATGCCATCCCGGATTGCGCGCCTGTGCCCCCACCAGCCGGCCGCCCACCTCGAAGCCGAGAAGGTAGCCGAGCAGATCCGGCCGGAACCGGATCTGCAGCCCGTACCAGAAGAATGCGGTGACGGCGAAGAGCGCGATTCCTGCCGGTGAGAGGAGTCGCAGCAGCCCGCGTGCGCCTCGCGTCCAGGCGGCGAAGACGACGATGGGCAGCAGCGGCAGCAGCCCCGGCGGTCCCTTGGTGAGGAAGGCGAGCCCGAAGCCGAGCCACATCACCGGCAGCGCCCAACGCGATGGCGGCTCGTCCCACCAGGCGACGACAAAGCCGAACACCGCCAGCGTTTCGAAGAGCGCCAGCAGCGGGTCGGTGGTGACGAGGTGCGCGCCGACGAACGGCAACAGCGCGGTCGCCTGCACGGTGGCGGCGAGCAGCGGATCGCGAGGCACCAGCCGCTTGCCGAGCCCGTAGACGAGCAGCACGGTGAGGATGGCGGCCAGGGCGCCGGGGAGCCGCAGCGCCGTCTCTTTGCGCCCCAAGAGCTTCATGCTCGTCGCCAGCGCCCAGTAGGTGAGCGGCGGCTTGGTGAAGTGCGGCACCTCGGGCGACAGGTGCGGCGTGAACCAGTCGCCGCTGGCGATCATGTTCCAGGCCACCGCCGAGTAGCGCCCCTCGTCGGGGTCCCACAACCCGCGGGCGCCCTGCAGCGCGAGCAGCAGCGCGGCCAGCGCGAGGAGCAGCCCGCGCGCCGAGGGCGGCGTGCGCAGCACGGGCTTCGCCGGCGCAATGGCCAGCGGGGCGGGTGCCGGCGCGAGCGGCGGCTCGCTTTCGACGGGAAAGCTCACGGCGCGCGCCTCCCGGGGCGGACGCCGCGAAGATCGACGCTCAGCCCGCCGCGGCGCTCCAGAAGGAGTGGAAGCCGAGCGGCATCCGCGCCTCGAGCCACACCGTCGCCCGCGGTCCCGCGGCGACGTCGAAGGGGTCGAAGAGCGCCAGCGCGCTGACGTTCGCGGCCGCGTCCCACAGCGGCACCACCAGCGCGGCATCCTCGCCATCCTCCGCCGCCGGTGCGAACGCGGGCTCGCCGGCGAGGTACGTGCGGCCGGCGCTTCCAGATGTTTGCCACTCTCCGGCCACCCTCCCCTCATCCCAGCGCACGTGCAACAGGCGCTCGAAGAACCGGCGCCCTGGCTGCTCCCCCGCGGGCACCTGCAGCAGCCACCCCTGGTCATTCTCGCGCGCCGAGCAGCGCCGATCCAGGGTGGGGAAATCGGGGGTGCCGAGGTCGGGCGTTTCGCGGCGCGAGATCAGCGCGCCGCTGCCGAGGTCCACCACGTAGCGCACCGCGCGCCCCAGCGGCGGGTCGACGAAGAGGTCGGGCAGCCCGTGGTAGTCGCCGTAGACGGGGCGGTCGAGCTCGACGAGGTCGACGGTGAGCCGCACGCCGTCGTCCCAGGCGTTGAGCAGGTGGAGGCAGTAACGATCGGCAAGCGCGATGTCGGCGGCGAGGGCGCCGTCCTCGCGGCGGAGCACCAGCAGCCGCGACCCCAGCTCGGGCCGCCACGAGAGCGCCTCGAGCACCGTGCTGCCGCCGCGCAGCGCCGCAAGGTCGAGCAGGTGCGGCGCGACGTGGAAGACGGCGTGCCCCGTCGACAGCGCGAAGTCGTGGATCGACGCCGGGTAGGGGAGCCGCTGCCGCGCCCGCAACGCCAGCGCGCCGTCGGGGGCGAAGCGGAACAGGAACAGCGTCGGATCCTGCGGCGCGAAGGAGACGCCGAAGGTGACCAGCTCGCCCGTGTGCGGGTCGACCTTGGGGTGACCGGAGAACGGCGTCGCCGCGGTGACCGCGCCGCCGAAGGTGCCGGGGCCGAGCGTCTGCAGCGTTGCTGGATCGAGCTCCCACGGCTGCCCCTGCTCGCCGAAGGCCAACAGTCGGCCGGCGAACGGCCACGCCGAGAGGTTGACCGGCGAGGCGACGGTGGCGCCGTAGAGCAGCTTGTCGCCGGCGAAGCGCGTGCCGAAGGTGCGGTAGATCGCGCGCCCTTCGGTGCGCTCGGCGGCGAGCTTCGCCGTCTGCACGAAGCGCTGCTGCACGCGCACGCGTGCAGCGCCACGCGCGTCGGCGTCGAAGCGCGCCGCGATCACCATGCCGTCGCCGTCGAGCCAGTTGGCGTAGCGGGTAGAGCCGGCGGCGAAGCGCGCCGGGCCACTCAGGTAGTAGGTGCCGGCGAGCCCGCGCGGCAGCTCGCCCTCGATGCGCGCCACGGGCAGCTCGCCCTCGACGGGCTCGTCGGCGAAGGAACGCTCCAGCAGCGGCGCGTGGTCCACAGCCGGCGCGACGCTCGCGAGCCCCACGCCGCCCTCACCCACCACCAGCGCCTCGCTCATCCCGCCGCCTGCTCCTCCGCCGCCACGACAGGCACCTCCCAGAACTTCTCCATGACGTCGCGGTCGAGCAGCGTCCAGCGCTGTGGCGTGCGGTCGTGGCGCGTCGCGTTCCAGTGGGCGCGGATGGCGTCGACGTCGAAGCGCAGCGCGTTCATGTCGATGCCCTGGACGAAGGCGCGGCGGTTCACGGCGTCGGGATCGCCGACGACGCGCGCCATCACGTGCGCCGCCATGAAGCGCGCCATCTCCTCGAGGTCGGCCCAGTGCGGCTCGAGCCGCCGCAGCGCCTCGGCGGAGGTGAGCCCGACGTCGTTCATCAGCACCCGCGAGCGCGCGAGCGGCGCGAAGTCGGAGAACTCGTAGTTGAGCGGCACGCCGTTGCTGCCGCCGCTGCCGCCGATGCCCTGCGCCAGCTTCCAGCGCGTGAAGCCGGTGAAGAGGTCCTGCAGGCCGCGGTTCCACGGCCCCAGCTTGGTGAACTCCTTGAGGAACGACCCCACGAACGCCGGCTCGGTGAACAGCTCGTTCTGGAACGGGAAGACGTAGGCGACGAAGTAGACGGTGAGCTCCCAGACGTACTTGAGGGTGAACGCCTCCTGGTCGCCGAGCGCGATGTAGCCGTAGGCGTAGCCGGGCACGTAGCCGTCGTAGAGGGCGCGCGCGATCGTCTCGTGGGTGCGGCAGCG
>DATNCU010000175.1:0-4458 GCA_035607145.1 Thermoanaerobaculia bacterium | reverse complement strand
ATAGGCGACGATGCCGAAGAGCAGGAGCGCTCCCATGAGGAGCGTCGTCATCACCGGGCGGCGGATGAAGATCTCGGAGAGACTGAGGCCGCTGCCCGGGCCGGCCTGCGACTCGCGCTCGTCGTTGGCCGGCCGGCTCATCGCGCACCTCCCGGCGCCGCGGCTGGCACCGCCGCGGGTGCCGCCCCGCTGCTGTTCTTGATCGCCACCTTCGCCCCCGGCACCAGGCGCAGCTGGCCGTCGGTGACCACGGTCTCGCCGCCCTGGAGACCTTCGGCGATAACGACGAAGTCCTCGCCGACGTTGCGCGCCACCTTGACCGGCCGCGACTCCACCGTCTGATCAGCTTTGACGACGAAGACGTAGTCTCCCTGCTGGCCCGACTGCACGGCCGACTCCGGAGCCACCACCGCCTCCTCCACGCCGAGGCGGAGCGCGACGTTGACCAGCTCACCCGGCCACAGCGAACGGTCGGCGTTGTCGACCGTGGCCTTGAGCTGGATGGTGCCGTTCTGCGAGTCGATGGTGTTGTCGACGAAGGTGAGGCTGCCGGTGCGCGAGACGCCGCCGCTGTCGCGCACCTCCACCGCCAGCTGGCCGGCAGCGGCGCGACGGCGCACCTCGCTGAGGTGCTGCTGCGGCACCGGGAAGCGCACGTCGATGGGCGCCATCTGGTGCAGCACGACGAGGGTGTCGTCGTTGGCCTTGACGTTGTTGCCGGCGTGCACGATGAGGGCGCCGGCGCGGGCGTCGACGGGCGAGTGGATGGTGGCGTACGACAGCTGCAGTCGCGCGTCGGCGACGGTGGCCTCGTCGGCCGCGAGGTTGGCCTTCTGCGAGCGCGCCTCGGCCTCGGCGGCGTCGTACTGCTCCTTGGTGACGAAGTCCTTGGCCACCAGTTCGGCGTAGCGCGCCGCCTGGCGCGCGGCGTTGTCGGCCAGCACGCGGTCGCGGGCGAGGCGCGCCTGCGCCTGCGCCAGCGTGGTCTGGAACGGCCGCGGGTCGATGGTGAACAGCACGGCGCCGCGGCGCACCTCGTCGCCCTCGTCGAAGTGGACGCGCATCACCTCGCCACCGACGCGCGAGCGCACCTCGACGGTGGACTTGGCCTCGACTGTGCCGACGGCGGAGAGATCGAGCGGCGCGGACTCACGGCGCGCCTCGGCGACGGTGACCGGCACCGGCGGCCGCGGCGGCGGCGCGGTGTCGGCCTTGCCGCAGGCGAGGAGGGCCGCGGTGAAGAGGAGGAGGGTTCCGCGGGTCACATACTTCATGGTGCGTTCTCGGTCGGTGTCGGAGCCGGGGAAGGGGAAGGCGAAGGGGCGAGCGCCGGACCGGCGGCGGCGAGCGTGCCGGTGTCGTGCGCGAGCCGCGACAGCGCGAGCAGCCAGTCGGCGCGCGCGAGCACTTTCTGCGCCCGCGCGTTGGCGAGCGCGGTCTGCGCGGCCAGCAGGTCGAGGATGCTGCCGACGCCCTCGTGGTAGCGGCCGCCGGCGACGCGCGCCGACTCGTCGGCGGAGGCGAGGAGGTCCTGCGCCGTGGCGTAGCGCTGCGCCGCCGTCTGCAGGTCGTAGTAGCTGGTCCACACTTGCAGCCGCACCTGGTTGGCGAGGGCATCGGCGTTTGCCGTCTCCTCCGCCGCTTCGGCGCGGGCGCGCGCCACGTCGTACTTGTGCTCGAAGCCGGCGAAGAGCGGCACCCGCACCTGCAGCGAGGCGGTGTAGTTGTTGGACGGGTCGCGGTCGGGCGCGCGGTAGTAGAGACGGTTGGCGTTGCTCGCGAGCGACAGCGTCGGCAGCCCCTCGGCGCGCTCTTGCGCGATGCGCTCCTCGGCGGCGCGGGCGCGGGCGCGGGCGGCGAGCAGCTCGGGCCGCGTGGCGAGCGCGCGGTCCAGCGCCGCTTCGATGCCCTGCGAGGCGGCCACCACCGGCACCTCCTCGTCCATCGGCGCCGCGTCGACGGGGATCTCCGCCGGCAGCCCCATGGCGGTGGCGAGGGCGCCGCGGATGACGTCCATGTCGCCCTGCACGGTCACCAGCTGCAGCTGCGCCTGCGAGACGGCCGTCTTCGCCTGCAGCACGTCGGCGATGGTGGCGAGGCCGGCGTCGTGCCGGCGCTCGGCCGCCTCGAGGGCGGTGCGGAGGCCGTCGAGGTCGGCCTGCGCCGCGTCGCGCAGACCACGCGCGCTCACGTACTGGTAGAAGGCCTGCGAGACGTCGAGGACGACGTCCTGGATCTCCTGGTTGTGCGTGAAGTTGGCGGCGACGAGCGCCTGCCGCGCCTCCGCCACGTCGGCGGCGCGGCCGCCGAAGTCGAGCAGCAGCCAGGCGAGGTCGAGGGCGGGCACCAGCGTCGTCTGCTGGAAGGCGAACTGGCCGCCGCCGACGGTGCCCTTCTGCCGCGACGCGGTGCCGGTGAGGTTGAGGTCGGGGTAGAGCTGGGAGCGCTGACTGCCCACCTCGGCGGCCGCGGCACGCGCCGCTTCCCAGGTGGCGCGGGTGCGCGGGCTGTTGCGCAGCGCGAGGTCGATGGCGAAGGGGAGCGAGAGCTTGCCGTCGGGCAGCGCGGCGAAGACCTGCGGCAACGTGACCGCGCCGGCTTCTGCCGTCGCGCCGCTCGCGCTCTGCGCGCTCGCCACCAGCTTCGCTGGCGGCTCCCACGGGCGATCCGCTGCCGGCGCCACCGCCGTCTCTCCCCCTCCCGAGTGCGCGCAGCCCGCGAACGCGATGCAGGCGAGCGCGGCGGCCGCGCTCAACGCCGTGGCGACTGCTCTATGCATGCCTTCGAATCGATGCCGACTACGCGGCAACGGTCTCGCGCGAGAGGGCGCGGATGCCGGCCACCGAAAACCGCACGGTGTGCTCGACGAGCTCGGGCAGTCGGCGGTTGCCGTCGTTCTCGGGCAGACAGCGCTGGATGTGGACCGCGTGCACCAGCTGGCCGATGAGCGAGTGGATGCACAGCTGCGCGTCTTCGCGCGAGAGGTCAGGGCTGACCTCGCCGAGGGCGTGCATCAGCGCCCGCTCCATCGGCTCCACCATCTCGGCGTGGAAGGTCTCCGCCGGCAGCTGCGGGTCGATCATCTCCTGGGCGAGCAGCAGCAGCCAGAAGCGCCCCGAGCTGTCCGCCACCAGCGGCGCCACGAAGGCGGAGGCGAAGGCGTGAATGAGAAGGTCGAGGGTGGCGTCCTTGCCGGCGTGTGCCAGCGCCGCCTCGACGGCGTCGAGCCGATGCTTGCGCATGGCGCGCAGGCGGCGCAGGAAGACCTCACGGTAGAGGTTGGCTTTGCCGCCGAAGTGGTAGTTGACCGCCGCGATGTTGCACGAGGACTCGCGGGTGATGTCGCGCACGGAGGCGGAGCGGAAGCCCTTCTCGGCGAACAGCCGTTCCGAGGCGTCGAGGAGGCGTTCCCGGGTGTGTGCGCTCTCGGGGTTGGTGATGGGAGGACGGTCCGGCATGAGGGGGTGGCTCCTTGGGGTCAGGAGTGGATGAAACAGGAAATTAAAACGCTTGTTCGTGGAGACTGTCAAGGCGCTGACGCCGGGAGCAGGCCGCTCGCGCCGGCACTCGAGGCTTCAGGAGCAGAGGAAGGCGTCGGTGTCGAGCCGCGTCGGGAAGACGCTCCCCGCGTTGCTGCGGTAGGTGCGCAAGTGGCCGGTCGCCGTGTCCCGCACCGTCAGGGTCACCGCGGTGTCGGTGAGGCCGCTCGAGAACACCCAGAAGCGACCATTCGCGCCCGCGCCGCAGGCGTCGACCACCTTCACCGTCAGCTCGAGGTTGCTGGCGGCGAAGAACCAGAAGGAGCCGGACTCATCGGTGATCGGCACGGCGGTGGCCGCGCCGGCGAGCTCGCCGCTCTGCCAGCGCGCCGTGACCTCGAAGCGCCCGCCGGCGAGGCAGAGGCGGTCGTTGCCGGGGACGCATGACGGAGTGACCTCGACGGCCCCCGCATCGCAGCGGCCGGTGGCCGCGGCGTTGCGGCGCACGCCGCGCTGGTCGAAGGCGGCGCAGAAGGGCTCGTCCGCCGGTCCGCCGGCCTCCAGCGCCGGGCTGCCGGGCAGTGGCGCATGGGTGGGGGTCGGCCCGCCCTGCTCGGCGAGCGGCGCGAGTTTCGGATCGAGCGGGTGCGCAGCGCTGCCACCCTGGTCTCCCGCCGCCAGCGTCACGCCCTCGGCGACGCCCCAGAGGTTGAAGCCGGCGGAGGCCACGACGCCGGCGGCGTCGGAATGCAGCGGCGCCCCGTTGCCGGCGACGACCGAGCTGGTCCAGGGCAGCGCGGCGTCGAGCTGGGCGCCGCCGCCCTGCGCCGCGGACTCGTTGGCCGTCACCGTGAGGCTGGTGAGGCCTCCGCTCGCGCCCGGCTGCACGTAGAGACCGCCCCCGGCCGCGCCAGAGTGATTGCCGGAGAGGGTGGCGTCGTGGATCTGGACGCTGCCGCCGGCAGCGATGCCGCCACCC
>DATNCU010000152.1:0-2023 GCA_035607145.1 Thermoanaerobaculia bacterium | reverse complement strand
CCGCATCCTCCGCATCCTGCGCGGTATCAGGGCGACGAAGGTCGTCAGCGAGTTCATCCTCTACAAACGCGCGCAGAGCGGTTTCCTTGCCGCTCTGCTCGTCTCGGTGCTGCTCGTAGTCTTTTCGGCGTCGGCAATGCTTCAGGTCGAAACGATGCCGGAGGCGAACATTCGAACGCCTGAGGACGCCGTGTGGTGGGCAGTGGTCACCGTCACTACCGTGGGGTACGGCGACAAGTTCCCGCTGTCCACCGAGGGACGCCTCATCGGTGCCCTCTTGATGACAGCCGGAGTTGGTCTCTTCGGCACGTTCTCCGGTTTCGTGGCGGCATGGTTCCTGGAGTCGCCTGCTCGCCATTCGGCTGAGCTCACCGCCATCAACGACCTTCGCCAAGAGCTCGCCAAGCTCCGTGAAGAGGTACGCGCACAGAGGTCCGGTTAGCCGCTGGCTACGAGCGGCTTGACTTCGGACGCGTGCGAGCTGCACTTACGCGAGCAGCTCAGCAAGCGCCGCTTCCAGTGTTGGGAAGCGGAAGCGGAAGCCCAGCGCCTGCAGCCGCGCCGGCACCACGTGCTGGCTGCCGAGCATGGTGTCGGCGAGCTCGCCGACAGCGAGGCGAACGCCCAGCTTCGGCGCCGGTAGCCAGCTCGGCCGGTGGAGCGCCTTGCCCAGCGCGCGCGAGACGTCGGCGTTGCGGGCCGCCTCCGGCGCCACCAGGTTGAACGGGCCGGTGGCCGCGGGCGACTCGAGCAGGAAGCGGATGGCGCCCACCTCGTCGGCCTCGTGAATCCACGGCATCCACTGCCGGCCGTCGCCGAGCTTGCCGCCGAGGAAGGCGCGAAAGGAGAGCGCGAGCGGCTTGAGCGCGCCGCCGCGCCGCGAGAAGACGATGCTGGTGCGCACGATCGGGCGACGCACGCCAAGTGCCTCCACGGAAGCGCTCGCCGACTCCCACTCCACGCACGTGCGCCCGAGGAAGTCGTTACCGGGCGGCGCGCTCTCATCGACCACCTTCTCGCCGGTGTCGCCGTACCAGCCCACCGCCGAGCCTTGCACCAGCACCAGCGGGCGGCGCTTGACCGCCGCGAACGCATCCGCCACCAGGCGGCTCGTCTCGACGCGGCTCGCGCGGATGCGGGCCTTCTTCGCTGCCGTCCAGCGGCCGAAGATGCTCTCGCCCGCGAGGTTGACCACCGCGTCGGCGCGCGACAGCTCATCCACCCACGGGCCCAGCGTGCGGCCGTCCCACGCCGCCGCCGCGACGCCGCGCGGCAACCGCTGCCGCGCCGGCGAGCGCGACAGCACTACCGCCTCGTGCGAATCCTCGAGCAGCGACTGCGCGAGCGCGCTGCCGATGAGGCCGCTGCCGCCGACGATGACGACTCGCACGGCGGCAGTCTACGTTGCGTCAGATGGCCGCCAGCTCCTCTTCGAGCTTTTGGCGCCGATCGAGATCCGCGTACAGCCCGCCGGAGGCGACCAGCTCGCGGTGGGTGCCGCGCTCGACGATCTCGCCGTCGTCGAGGACCAGGATCTGATCTGCCTCGCGCACGGCGGAGATGCGGTGGGAGACGAGGAAGACGGTGCGGCCGTGGAAGACGCGGCGCAGGTTGCCGAGGATGCGCTCCTCGGTCTGGGTGTCGACGGCGGAGAGGCTGTCGTCGAGCAGCAACACGGGTGCGTTGCGTAGAAGCGCCCGCGCCAGGGCCACGCGCTGCTTCTGGCCGCCGGAGAGCGTGATGCCGCGCTCGCCGACCAGCGTGTCGAGGCCCTTGGGGAAGCCCGCGAGGTCTTCGGTCAACCCCGCCAGCTCCGCCGCCTCCTCCACCTCGGCGCGTGTCGCGTCCGACCGCCCGACGAGGATGTTCTCGGCGATCGTCTGCGAGAAGAGGAAGGTCTCCTGCGGCACCATCGCCACGCCGGCGCGCAACGTCGCGAGCGGCAGCCGCCGCACGTCGATGCCGTCGACGCGCAGCGTGCCCTCCGGCGGGTCCCACATCCGCGGGATGAGCGACAGCAGCG
>DATNCU010000148.1:0-3882 GCA_035607145.1 Thermoanaerobaculia bacterium | reverse complement strand
CCCGGACGTTGTCCTCGTCGTCTAGGTTGATCGAGATGTGGCTCGCGGCCACGGGGGCGGCGAGGAAGGTGGCGAGCGCCAGCGGGAGGGCGGCGGCCAAGAGGGTGGTCGACGGGCGGCGGTGCACGTGCATGGTGTCTCTCCGCGGTGCGGTGTTGGTTCGGGCCTCGGTCGTCGGGTACTACGCGGACGATGGTCCGTGAGTTTCAGGGCTGCACTCCTCGGGTGCTGTGCTACGTTGCCGCCTTCGAGCCATGACCACGAAATCGCGCCGCCGCCTCGCCGGCCTCGGCCTGCTCCTGTTGATCGTCGCGGTCGCCGCGATGCTGGCGGTGCCGATCTGGCTCCTCCGTCCGTTCTCGCCGCAGACGCCGCGCGGGGTGCAGGTTGCCTTCTGGCTGCGGCACCTGGCGCCGTGGGCGGCGGTGGTGGCAGCGCTCGCCGGGATCGTGATCGCGGCCCGGCTCTGGCGCGGTGCCCGCTGGTGGACGCGCGCCGTGCTGCCGGTGGCTCTCCTGCTGCTCGCCGCCGGCGCCTGGGCGTCGCGGCAGAACGTCTTCGAGAAGATGTTCTCGCCGCTACCGGCGATCCGCTTCGCGCCGGCCACGCAGGCGGACTGGGTGGCGGCCGACGAGCCGGTGATCGCCGTCCTTCTTGGTGGCGAGGCGCGCGCCTACCCGGTGCGCCAGCTCGCCTACCACCACGTCGCCAACGACGTCGTCGGCGGAGTGCCCATCGTCGCCACCTATTGAACGCTCTGTCACACCGGTCTGGTGTGGAAGGCGGAGAGCGAGGGAAGGAAGCTGAAGTTCCACCTCGCCGGAATCAACAACCAGAACTTCCTCATGCAGGACGAGGAGACCGGCTCGTGGTGGCAGCAGGTCACCGGCGAGGCGGTCGCCGGGCCGCTGCGCGGGCAACGGCTCGAGCCGGTCTTCCACGACGAGGTGAGCTTCGTGCTGTGGAAGCGCGAGCAGCCGGGCGGCAGCGTGCTGCGGCCGGAGCCGAGCGCGCCCTGGCAGAAGTTCTCGCACGACTGGGAGGCGAAGACGGCGAAGGCGCCGGTGGTGACGCCGCGAGTGCCGGGCGAGCCGCTGCCGCCGCGCGAGATCGTCGTCGGCGTGCGCGTCGGCGACGAGACGAAGGCGTATCCGCTCGCCGCGTTGCAGAAGCAGAGCCCGGTGATCGACACCATCGGCGGCGCGCCCATCGTGCTCGTAGTTGGTGACGACGGCCGCTCGGTGCGCGCCTTCCGCCGTGTCGTCGACGGCCGCGAGCTGCAGCTCTTCGCCAAGCCGGGCAGCAAGCCGCTGCGGCTGATCGACGACGCGACGGCGAGCGAGTGGAGCTTCGCCGGCGAGGCATTGTCCGGACCGCTCGCCGGCAAGCAGCTCGAGAAGGTGTACGTGCTGCTCGATTACTGGTTCGACTGGCGGACGTATAACCCGAACACGGGCGTCTACAAGCTCGGCGCGCGGTGACGCGCCACCAGCGTCAGCGGCGCCAGGCAGCGGCTCTCGTCGCAGGGCTGCACGACGACGCGCAGCGCCGGGGCCGCATCGGCGTTGGCGCGCAGGTCGCCGCGGATCTCGACCTCGCCTTCCCAGACCGGGAGCGGCTCGGAGCGGCCGAGCGCCAGTTTGCGCGAGCGTGGCGGCAGTTGCAGCGCACGCAACTCGCCGTCGACCGCTTCGACAATCGCGGCGCCGAAGCCTGCCGGTGCCTCGGCGGTGTTGACGTGCCAGCCGGGGACGATGCGCAGCCGCAGCAGGAACGGCCGCCAGCCGTCATCGCCGGGAGACGAAAGCTCGAGCTCGGCGGTGACGAGGTCGACTGTCTCTTCGGCGGAATGCGCCACGGCAACGCTGTCGCCGCCGCGTGCCGTGGAATCTGCCGTCGCATGGAATCTCCGCACGGCGATGGCGACGGTGCGCGCCGCCGCCGGCTGGGCTTCGGCCAGCGGCGCGAACCCTCGCAGCGCGCGCTCGGCCTCGTCGCGATAGGCGCGATCGCCCGTACGCTCGGCGAGGCGCACGAAGTTGAGCAACGCCAAGCCGTTCGCGGAGGGCGACGCTCCGTCGAACAGCTCGCGCGCGCGGGCGAGCAGGTCGGCGCTCCCGCCGGCGTTGTAGAAGCCACCGTCGGGGTGCGCGAGCCGGCGCCGCTGCTCGTCGGTGAGCTCGACCGCGGCATCGAGCCAGCGCTGCTCACTCGTCGCCTCGTGCAGCTCCAGCAGCCCGTGCACGAGGTAGGCGTAATCGGCGAGGAACGCCGGCACCTCCCCCACCCCGGCGCGCCACGCGTGCAGCAGCGTCTGCCCACCGCCCTCGCCGCGCGGCCGCATGGTGCCGAGCACGAAGTTTGCGGCGCGCGCCGCCCGCTGCAGCCAGCCCGGCTCGCCGAGCAGCCGGCCGGCGACGGCGAGACCGGCGATGGCGAGCCCGTTCCAGTCGGCGAGCAGCTTGTCGTCGGTCGCCGGCCGCGGGCGGCTCGCGCGCGCGACCAGCAGGCGTTCGCGCAGCGGCCCGATCGACGCCAACAGCTCCTCGTAGCCGACTCGCCGCCGCTCCGCCTGCTCGGCCAGCGGCCGCGGCAGGTGCAGGACGTAGTGGAGGTGCTCGAAGAACGGTGGCCGGTCGAAGCCGTAGAGCGGCGCCAGGAAAGCGGCGTCCTCGGCGCCCAGCGCGCCCTCGAGCTCTGCCGCGGTCCAGACGTAGAAGGCGCCCTCCTGCCCGCCGGTCTCGGCATCGATAGCGCTCCAGAACGCGCCCTCGGGAGCCAGCATCTCGCGCTCGAGGAAAGCCACCGTCTCGCGCACCACGCGCGCCAGCTCGGGATCGCCGGCTGGGCCACCAAAGAGTGCCCACGCCCGCGCGTACAGCTCGAGCAGCGAGCCGTTGTCGTAGAGCATCTTCTCGAAGTGCGGCACCTTCCACTCGCGGTCGGTGGCATAGCGGTGGAAGCCGCCGCCGAGCTGGTCGTAGAGGCCGCCGCGCGCCATGTGGCCGACCGTCGCGGCGAGCATGCGCCGGGCCTCGGCGTCGCCGCCCTCCGCCGCCTCGAGCAAGAGCATGAGGTTCGACGGTGTGGGAAACTTCGGCGCCTCGCCGAAGCCGCCCCACGTCGGATCGAAGCGGTGCGCCAACGTGTGCAGCGCCGCATCGAATAGGGCCGGCCCGGGCACGCCCGCTCCCGGGGCGACGCGGCCGCCGAGGTGATGGCGGATGGCGTCGCCCAGCTCGCGCGCCTGCTCGTCGACGTCGCGCCGGCGAGCGGTCCACGCGTCGCCGATGCCCTGCAGGACCGAACGGAACCCCGGCCTCCCCCACTTGTCGTCGGGCGGGAAGTAGGTGCCGGCGAAGAAGGGCTCGAGCTTCGGCGTCAGGAAGAGCGAGTTGGGCCAGCCGCCCTGCCCCGTCATCAGCTGCGTCGCCGTCATGTAGACCTCGTCGAGGTCGGGCCGCTCCTCGCGGTCGAGCTTGACGTTGACGAAGCGCTCGTTCATCAGTGCCGCGATCGCCGGATCGGAGAACGACTCGCGCTCCATGACGTGGCACCAGTAGCAGGTCGAGTAGCCGATGGAGAGGAAGATCGGCTTGTCCTCGCGGCGGGCGCGCGCGATCGCCTCCTCGCCCCAGGGATACCAGTCGACGGGGTTGTGCGCGTGCTGGAGCAGGTAGGGCGACTTCTCTTTCGCGAGGCGGTTCGTGAACTTGGGCATGTCCTTCGGCTCCGTCGCGCGCGTCGCACAAGCCGCCGTCGCGGCGGCGCACACGCCGATCGTCAACGCGAATCTTCGCAGGGCGTAGGTCATCGCATTCATCGTAGCGACGTTGCGGCCGCGCGGCGCGTGGGGCATGATGCTCGGCCTCGTATGACCGT
>DATNCU010000166.1:0-2719 GCA_035607145.1 Thermoanaerobaculia bacterium | reverse complement strand
GCCGAGGTGGAGCGGCTGCCGCGTCTGCTTCGCCAGCTCGCGGTAGACGGCGATGAGGCCCTGCGGGCGCGACACCTTGCAGGAGATGATGATCTGGTCCTCGCGCAGGCCGTGCTCGATGGCCTTCGCCGTCGAGTCGAGGGCGGAGATCACCATGCACTCCTCGACGATCTCGTCGGCGGAGTGGCCGCGGTTCTCGCGGGTGTTCTCCTCCATCTTCGCCATCACCAGCACCTGGTCGAGCGAGCCGCCGTTGACGCCGATGCGCACCGGCTTGCCCTGCTCGGCGGCGATGCGGACGATGGTGGCGAACTGCTCGTCGCGGCGGCTGCCGAAGCCGACGTTGCCGGGGTTGATGCGGTACTTGTCGAGCGCCGCGGCGCAGCCCGGGTAGCGCCCCAGCAGCACGTGGCCGTTGTAGTGGAAGTCGCCGATGAGCGGCGCCGTGACGCCGGCGTCGAGCATGCGCCGCTTGATCTCGGGCACCGCGCGGGCCGCCTCCTCGACGTTGACGGTGATGCGCACCATCTCGGAGCCTGCCTGCGCGAGCTCGATGCACTGCTTGGCCGTGCCCGCAACGTCGGCGGTGTCGGTGTTGGTCATCGACTGCACCACCACCGGGGCGCCGCCGCCCACGGTGAGGGCGCCGACCTTCACGCCGACGGTCGCGTGGCGGGGGGCGAGCGGGGAGCCGGAAACCTCTGCGGTCACGGGGGAAATGTTAGCAGCGGCCCTCGCAGCCGGCTCGCGGGCGCCCCGCCGACCGGCGGCTATGCTAACCGCCGATGCGCGACGACGAAGACGACGACCGGCCCGCGCCGGCGCTCGACGGCCTGGCGGCCGACCAGTGGGAGCTGCCGGCGGAGTCGCACGCGGTGCTCGTCGAGAGCCTCGCCAGCACCGACCGCGAGGTGCGGCTCGAGGCGCTGGAGATGCTGGCGCACTCGCTCGACGACGAGCTCGCGCTGCGCGCGCTGGAGATCGCGCGCGGCGACGGCGACGAGGCGGTGCGGGTGGCCGCGGCCGGGGCGCTCGCGCCGGGGCTAGGCGTCGCCGCAGCGGCGGTCACCGGCGACATACCGGCGCCGATCTCCGCGAGCACTGCTGCGGCGCTGAGCCTGGGGCTCCGCCAGCTCTACTTCGACAGTGCCGCGCCGAAGGCCGTCCGGCGCGCCGCCCTCGCCGCCGCCACCCACGCGCCCGAGGCCTGGCAGGAAGGCGCCGTGCGCGCGGCCTGGGCGAGCGGCGACTGCGAGTGGCGCGGCACCGCCGTCGACTGCATGGCGCGCCTCCCCGGCTTCTGCGCCGAGCTCGGCGAGGGGCTGCGCGACCGCGAGCCGCAGATCCGCCTCGCCGCCGCGCGCGCCGCCGGCGACGCCGGCTGCCACGACGCGGCACCGCGCCTGCTCACCCTCGCCCGCGCCGCCGACGAGGAGGCGTTGGTGCGCATGGCGGCGATGGAGTCGCTCGGCCTGCTCGCCGACCGCGAGGCGGTCGGCCCGCTGCGCGAACTCTCCGCCAGCGCCGACCCCGAGCTCGCCTTCGCCGCCCGCTCGGCGCTCGCCCGCATCGCCGGTGGCGAGCCCGCCGACGAGCTCGACGACGACTTCGGCTAGCGCCGGCTCAGCCCGGGTGGATGCGCCGCCAGGAGAGCACCCGCACGCGCGGCGCGAGCAGCACGTCCGCCTCGGCGGAGCCGCGGCGCGCCAGGTAGCTCGCGTGCACGCGCAGGGTGGCGCGATTGGGGCCGGCGGGGATGCGTTCGACGGAGGTGAAGCCCGCGCCCCAGCGCTCCCCGCTCTCCAACGGACGGTGCTCGGCGAGCCGCGCCAACGCGTCGGCGAGGGCGCCGTCGAGCAGCACGCGCAGGTGGACGCGCGCTCCTTCCTCCTGCAGCGCTTTCTCGCGCAGCCCCAGATCTTCGGCCAGGAAGGCGGCGGCCATCGAGGCGATGAGGAGGGCGAGCAGCGCGAAGAGCAGCGCCTGGCCGCGCTCGCCGCGGCGTCCGCTGCGCGCAAGAGAGCAGGAGCGGCTCACCACTGGTCCGCTCCGCCGCCGCGCGACACCACCACCAGGTGAAGGTCCACGTTCTGGCCGGGATCGCTCCGCGGCAACGAGCCGGCGAGCTCGTGCAAGTAGGGCGAGCTCGTGTGGTGCTCCACCCAGACCTCGAAGGAGCTCCCGAGCGGGCGCCAGCGGAAGCTGCGCACGTCCTGGATGTAGGCGCGCTCGACGCCGCCGCCCACGCGGGTCAGGTAGCCGTCGTCGCTCCGTTTCCACACCACCCGGTCGTCGCCGATCCTCAGCTCGAGCGGCAAGTGCGTGAACCTCGAGTCGATGACACCGGGCGGTCTCGCGGCTCGCAGATCGTTGCGCAGCAGCTCGGCGGCGAGCAGCGGCCACGGGTCGCGCGCGCGCCGCGCCGAGTGGTTCAGCAGGCGCCCGCTCTCGGCGAGCAGCTCGCAGGCGAGCAGCACGGCGACGAGCAGCACGACGGTGGCGATGGCGAGCTCGATGAGCGTGAAGCCCGCCTCGCCCTTGCGGGTCGCGCGCGCCGGCGCGCCGGCGCCCGTGCCCTTGTCAGCGGGCACGCTCATGACGGCAGCCACATCCGCGTCGTCAAGCTGCGCCAGAGGATGTCGCGGCCGGCGCGGTAGCGCACGGTCGCCTTGACTTCGTAGAGGTCGCGGACCGGCGGATCGCCGGCGCGCGTGACCTC
>DATNCU010000123.1:0-3614 GCA_035607145.1 Thermoanaerobaculia bacterium | reverse complement strand
GCTGGGATCCTAGTCCTGTCCGGGCTCCCCAGGAAGTGATTGTTTCAACAACAGATCCGATGGTGCGCAGAGCGCACCGGTCACGGCGGTGACGCTTCCGGCGCGGCGCGCAGCACCAACGCTGCATCACCTTTCCACGGCGCCGCGACGCGCAGAGCGCTCCCACCGACCACCGCGGCTGGCGCAGTGGCTCCGCTCACCGGCTGTAACCACTCGCCCGCGAACGTCCCCGGCGCCGCGCGCAAGTCGAGCCTGACCTGTCCGCGCGGCGCCCACGCCACGATCGTCTCGCAGCGTTCGCCGATCGAGGCCAGGCAGCAGCCGCTGCTCGCGAGCTCCGGCCGCGGCGCCACCGTCTCCAGCCCGACCCGGTCCGCCAGCCGCCGCGCCACGCCCATCGCCTTGCGCGCCGCGGCGCGCTCGCCGTGCTCGTCGAGCGGGTCCATGTAGAGCGGCTGGTGGCCGCTCAGAAAGGCGCGCCAGATCCACGCCGCATTGCCGCCGATGCCCCACAGGTGGTCGGTGTCGAGCAGCACCACCTTCTCGCCGTCGTTGGCCGGCGGCGTCGCCATCCAGCCACCGTGGCGGTTGGGGGATGCCCAGTCGGCCGGGCTCGCGAAGAGATCGCGGTTGTCGCCACCGGGGAAGCACGAGGTGAGGCCCGCCGGGTGTGCCGCCCCGCCCGCCGCGGCACCGCGACCGGCATCGCAGGCGCGCAGGTGGCGAAGCAGATGGCGCTGCCAGTCGCGCGAGCCGCCCGGGCTCTCGTTGGAGATCTCCCACAGCACGCAGTCGAGGTCGCCCACCGCTTCGACGACGCGCTCGACGTAGCGCCGCTGCAGCTCGGTGATCGCCGCCACCCGCAGGCTGTGCACGTCGTCGCCGTCGCCGCGGTCGTCGGGGTCGCCGTCGACGCCGTTGCGGTTGTTGTCGGGGTGAAAGGGGTGGCGCGGCCAGGGGTTGCCGTCGCCGTTGTCTCGTAGAGACCAGCCGTTGAAGAGCATGACGATGACGTAGAGGCCGCGCTCGCCGGCGCGCGCGACGCGCTCGCGCAGGCGCGCGAAGTACTCGCCGCAAAAGCGCTCGAGGTCGTAGCGCAACCCGCCGTCCGCGGCGGTGCCCGGCCCGGTGCGCAGCCAGGGCGAGTGTGACAGCTCGTGCACCCACGCCTCGTGCGCCCACATGCGGACGCAGCTGTGCCCCCAGGCGCCGAGCTTGTCGAGATAGCCCTGGAAGTCGAAGACGCCCGGGCGCTCGCCATTGTCGACCAGCACGTCCCAGTGATGCGAGCCGGTGAGGAAGACGGCTCGTCCGTCTTGACGCGCGAGCCAGCAAGGGTTGGTGGGGTGGACGCGCAGCGGCGGCATGCGTGGATCGGCGCTGGCGCGACTCGATGGGCCGGCCGCGCGCGGTGCGTAGTGTAGGATTTCCGCGCTCTCGCCGGCGCCCCGCCTCCACGCTCCGATGCAATCCCCAGCCCGCGCGCTGCTCCTCGTCGCCGCCGTTGCGACGGCCGCCGCCGCTGGCGTGCTCGCCGCCTGCCGCCGCGACACGGCAGCCGCGGCGGCAAACGCGCCGCGCCGCATCTTCCTCATCACCGTCGACACGTTGCGGGCCGACCACACCAGCCTCTACGGCTACCCGCGGCAGACGACGCCGCGGCTCGACGCGCTGGCGCCCACCGGCGTGCTGTTTGCCGACGCGGTGACGCAATGGCCGAAGACCGGCGCTTCGTTCGCGTCGATGTACACCGGCCGCTACCCGCAGACGACCGGCCTGATGCAGAAGGCGGCGCTGCGCATCCCCGCCACCTACGAGACGCTGCCGGAGATGCTGCACGAGGCGGGCTATCGCACCGGCGCCGTCGTCTCCAACGCCGTGCTCGGCGCCAAGCTCGGGTGGGACAGCGGCTTCGACGAGTACCTGCAGACCTGGGGCGAGGGGGACTTCCCGACCAACGCGCAGGAGTTCCGCGACCTCGTGCACGCGCCGCGGGTCAACGCCCTGGCGCTGCCGCTGCTCGACCGCCACGCCGGCGACGACAAGCTCTTCGTGTGGATCCACTACACCGATCCGCATGCCCCCTACCGGCTGCCGGCAGGGGAGCCGAACCCCTTCCTCGACGACGCCCAGTTCACCGGCGGCGAGCAGGCGATCGAGCAGGTGCCGCGTCACGTCGCGCGGGTCTACCGGCTCGGCGAGCAGCGCGACAGGCGCTACTACGTGGCGCAGTACGACGCCAACGTGCGCCTGGCCGACCGCTGCATCGGCGAGCTGCTCGACCATGCGAAGAAGCGCGGCCTGCTCGACGACGCGCTGGTGATCTTCACCGCCGACCACGGCGAGAGCCTGGGCGAGCACGGCTCCTGGTTCGAGCACGGGCCGTTGCCCTACAACACGACGGCGCGGGTGCCGCTGCTGGTGTTCGGCAAGGGCGTGCCAGCCGGCCGCCGCGTCGAGCGCCCGGTGGAGCTCGTCGACCTCTATCCGACGCTGCGTGACCTGGTGGCGCCGCGACGCGGTCATCCAGATGTCCACGGCCTCGAGGGGCACAGCCTGGTGCCGTGGCTACAACCGCGCGAGCCGCGCGAGACGGTGGCGAGCGAGTTCCGCTACTCGTACTCGGAGGCAGGCGAGCGGCCGCACTACTTCCGCAGCGTGCAGGACGGCGCCTGGAAGCTGGTGCAGGGCTTCGGCCGCCGCGGCCAGCGCGCGACAGCGCCCGGCGGCTGGGAGCTCTACGACCTCGCCGCCGACCCGGCGGAGACCGTCAACGTCGCCGAAGCGAAGAGCCACGAGCTGCGCCGTCTGCGCGCCGCGCTCCTGCGCTGGGCCCGCACCGGCGCCGAACGGCGGCCGGCGCAAGCGACCGGCGCCGACGCGGACGCCGAGAAAGCGCTCCACGCGCTCGGCTACGCGAACTAAAGGGGTCGCACCCTTGGCGCGATCCCGTAGTCGTAGAGCGGCGGCCAGCGGCCGTCACGGAATCAACTGATCGCCACCGGCGCGCTTTAGAAGCTCGTCTTGCCGAAGTTCGACGCCAGCACCGCGAGGTCGCTGCCGTCGATCTGGCCGTTGGGGCTGAGGTCGGCGGCGGCGAGAAAGCGGTTCTCGCCGCTGTGGGCGCCGAAGCGGCGGGCGAGCTGGATCAGGTCGCGGCCGTCGACGCGGCCGTCGCGGTCGAGGTCGCCGGCGAGGATGGTGGTGCCGGCGACGATGAAGCGCGCCACATCCTTGTCGGTCGCGTTGGGCGTCGGTACCGCGAGGTCGCGCGAGCGTAGGCCGACACGCACGGCGGCCGTCAGCGGCGTCGTCGGGGTGAAGGTGAGCTGCGCGTGTTTCGTCGTGCCGGTAGCGGTGACGCCGGTGTCCGTGCCGTTCACGAGCAACTTGGTAGCCGCGAGGTCGATGCCTTGGCCGAAGTCCCACACGTCGACGGTGATCGGCGCCGTCGCCGAGACGCCCTCGGCGCCGTGCAGCGGCGTCGTGATCCCCGGTACCGGCGCCACCGTGTCGCGGTCGCGGAGGACGTCGAAGAAGAGCTGTGCCATGCGGTCGTAGCCGGCGGCATTGGGGTGGCCGACGGGGTCGGGCACCTGGGGAGTGGGGACCGC
>DATNCU010000162.1:0-2076 GCA_035607145.1 Thermoanaerobaculia bacterium | reverse complement strand
TCGGAGAGCGAGCTGGGCGACGCGCAGTTCTACCGGCTGCCGGCGCGTTCGGTGCGGCTGACGGCTTCGGCGCGGTTCTAGGCGCGTCGTGAATTGATGCGGTGACACCGGCGGCGGCCCGAATGCCGCCGCCGGGTCGCCTCGCGCTAGACGAGGCCGAGGCGTCGGCGCATGGCGCGCACGGTACCGGCCGGGTCGTGCGCCTGGCCGCGGCCGACCGTGCCGAGGAGGCGCGCGGCAGCGGCGGCGTTGCCTGCCGCGGCACCGAGCGCGGCGTCGAGGGCCGCACGTTCGAGGGCGGTGACTTCGCGACGCAAGTCGAAGCCGCCGGCGCGGACGCGGGCTGTCACCGCGGCGGGATCGACCAGCGGACCGCTCGCGGCCACGGTCTCGGCGCGTGGCGGCTCGAGCAGGCGCCGCAGGTTGGCGAGCAGCAGCACGTCGCCGCGCTCCTTCTGCACCAGCGCCTGATAGAGCACGTTGCGCAGCTCGCGGATGTTGCCCGGCCACGAGTGCGCGAGCAGCGCCTCCATCGCCAGCGGGTCGATCTCGGTGACGCGCTGCGGCTCGCCCTGGCGCTCGGCGAAGCGGCGCAGGAAGTGGGCGGCGAGTTGCGGGATGTCCTCGCGGCGTTCGCGCAGCGGTGCGAGCTCGATGCGCACGATTGCCAGCCGCTCGTAGAGGTCCTGGCCGAACTGGCCGCGAGCGATGAGCGGCGCGAGGTCGCGGTTGGTGGCGGCGAGGATGCGGAAGTCGGCTTGTCGCGGCGTCGTCTCGCCCAGTCGCGTCACCTCGCCGTCCTCGAGCACGCGCAGCAGCTTCACCTGCGTCGGCAGCGGCGTGTCGTCGATCTCGTCGAGGAAGACGGTGCCGCCGCGCGCCGCCATCAGCTTGCCGTCGACGCTGGCGACGGCGCCGGAGAAGGCGCCCTTGGCGTGGCCGAAGAGCTCGGACTCCATCAGCTCGTCGGGGATGGCGGCGCAGTTGATCGGCACCCACGGGCCGCGGCGGGCGGAGTGGCGGTGGATGAGCCGGGCGGTCTCTTCCTTGCCGGTGCCGGTCTCGCCGGTGAGCAGCACCGGCATCACCGTGCGCGCGGCGCGCAGCGCCTGGCGCAGGGCCTCGCGGCTGCGGCGGCTCGCGGTGACCATGCCGGGGAGGTCGGGCAGCGGCTCGACCGCGGCGGCGAGCTCGAGGGCGCGGGTGGCGAGACGCTCGGCGGCGTTCAGGGCGTCGAGTGCGACGACGTCGCCGGCGCCGCGGCGCACCGCTTCGCTGGCGGCGGCGAGCGAGGGCGTTGCCGCGCCGGCGATTGCCCAGATCCACGGGTCCTCGCCGCTGGGGGTGGGTGGTGGAGCACCGGCCGCGGTGGCGATGACCCGCACGCCGTTTCCGCGTTGCCGCAGCTCGACACCTTGCGTCGCGAGGGACTCGCGCAGCGTCGGCGAAGCCGCCAGTCCAGACCAGATCAACGGCGCGTTTGTCATCGCGAGGCCGCGCAGCGGCCGTGGCGATCTCGACGTCGAGATCGCTTCGTCGCTCCGCTCCTCGCGATGACTTCGTGAATACTCGGCATGTCGTCATTGTATTACTGGTGTCAACAATCTGTTTCTCGTCGTAGCCGTTAGCGACGGTACGCCATGCATTGCTTTCAATCACTTACCTCATGGCAAGCCCGATGCTCCTACGGCTCCGCAGAAAGGAGCCTATCCATGTTCGCTCTCGTCTCCACTTCGTTCCTCTTCGCCTTCACGGTTTCGCTCGCCATCGCGCTGTTCGCCTTCGTCGCCTGGCTCGGCAGCCGCTTCATCCCCGAGCACCTCTCGGGGCTGGTCATCAAGCGGTTCGGCCGCTCGCTGCCTCCCGGCCGCCTGATCGCCGCCGACGGCGAGGCCGGCTACCAGGCCCGCCTGCTGCCCCCCGGCTGGCACTGGGGTCTCTGGCGCTGGCGCTACAAGGTGTTGCGCGTCCCGCTCATCCAAGTGCCCGCCGGCGAGATCGCGCTGGTCAAGGCGGTCGACGGCGTGCCCATGCCCGCCGGCCGCATCCTCGCCAAGGACGTCCCCTGCGATCGCT
>DATNCU010000112.1:0-4113 GCA_035607145.1 Thermoanaerobaculia bacterium | reverse complement strand
GCCGGCTGGATACCCCGCGTCAGCCGGTTCTCCTTCCAGGCTGGCAGAGCGAGCGAGGAGACGACCGGGGCGTCGCTCCCATAGAGTCTCCCGATGAGCGTGCGCGATCCCACATCGTCGGTCGGGGACGGACTCGCGCTCGCGACGCAGGGCCTGCGCCGCAGCTTCGGCGACTTCGTCGCCGTCGACGGCATCGACCTCGCGGTGCCGGAGGGGAGCTTCTACGGCTTCCTCGGCCCCAACGGCGCCGGCAAGTCGACGACCATCAAGTGCCTCACCGGCCTGCTGCGGCCGAGCGCCGGCAGCGTGCGCATCCTCGGCCTCGACCCCGAGAGCGAGCCGGTGGCGGTGAAGCGCCGCGTCGGCGTGGTGCCCGAGGACCTCGCGCTGTTCGACCGCCTGACCGGCGCCGAGAACCTCGCCTTCGTGGCGCGCGTGCACGGGCTCGAGCGCGCCACGTTCGAACGGCGCGCCGCCGAGCTGCTCGAGCTGCTGGAGCTCACCGACGCCGCAGCCGCGCTCGCCGCCGACTACTCGCACGGCATGCGCAAGAAGCTGTCGCTGGCGATGGCGCTGCTGCCGTCACCGCGCCTGCTCTTCCTCGACGAGCCGTTCGAGGGGATCGACGCCGTCTCCTCGCGCCTCGTCAAGCGCTTCCTGCTCGAGTTCACCGGCCGCGGCGGCACCGTCTTCTTAACCTCGCACGTGCTGGAGATCGTCGAACGGCTGGCCGACCACGTCGGCATCCTCCACAAGGGCCGGCTGGTGGCACAGGGCCCGATCGCCGAGCTGCGCACGCAACGCGAGGGTGCCGAGGGTGGCCAGGGCGGCAGCCGGAGTGCAAGCTCGCTCGAGGACCTCTTCCTCGGCATCGTCGGCGCCTCCGCGCACGCCGGCGAGCCGGCGCTCGAGTGGCTGGGCGCCTGAGGCGGCCAAGGTGAGCCTGTTACGACTGCTGCTCGCGTGGAGCTGGCTGCGCTGGCGGACGCTGGTCAACACGCTCGCCGGCAAGCGCCGCAGCGCTGGCGGCGTCGTCTCGGCGTGGCTGTCGCTCGTGCTCACCATCGTTTTGAGCGTCGTCGGGTTGGTCTGGGCGGTCGGGCTCTCGATCGGTGCCTGGATCGCGGGACGGTCGATGGTCCTCGGCGACGGCACCGGGCCGGGTCTAGTCGGCATCCGCGTCGCGGCCGGAATCCTCACCGTCATCCTGCTCAGCGTCGCCGTGCTCTCCGGCGGCCGCAGCGCGGCCAGCGATTGGACACGCCTCTTGTTGCTGCCGATCGCGCGGCGCGACCTCTCGGCGATGGAGTTGCTTGCCGGCCTAGGCGATCCGTGGCTGCTCCTCGTTATGGCGCCGCTCGCCGTGGTCGCGCTCACCATGGCGCCGCGCCTGGTTCCCATGGCGGTCGCCGCGCTCGGCGGCATCCTGCTCTTCGTGGCGCTCGGCGCGTTGACGACGCTGCTGTCGCTGCTCGTGCAGCTCCTGCTGCGCAACCGGCGGCGCGCCGAGGTCATCCTCTTCGTGACGCTGGTGACGATGATGACGATGGGTTGGCTGCCGGGGGTGCTGATGAGAGTCGAGGGCGGCGACGCGAAGGCGCCGCGCGCCGTGCCCACGGGAGCGCAGCCGGCTTCGCCGCAGCCGAATCCGTGGCGCTGGTTTCCCGGCCTGATACGCGCCGTGCCGACGCTACTGAAGCCGGTGCCGTCGGAGCTGTACGCGCGAGCGCTGTCGGGCGCCGCCGCTGGTAAGCCGTCGCAGGCCGCGATCCCGCTCGCCGCGCTCGCCGTCGAGGTCGTCCTCCTCTGCTCGCTCTCCTCCGTCGCCTGGCGCCGTCTCGTCGAGTCGCCGGCGGTGGGCTCGCGCCGGCGCCGCCGGCTCGCGTTGCCCCGCCTTGCGGCGCCGTCGAGCCCGAGCGGCCACCCTGCCGTGGCTGTCGCCCGCGTCCAGGTGGCGACCTCGCTGCGCACCGTGCAGGGGCGCCTCGCCGTGGTCTCGCCGGTGCTCATCGTCGGCGCGGTGTCGCTCACCAGCAGCTTTCGCGGCGCCATCCCCTTCGCCGGCCTGGCGCCGCTCCTCGGCGCCACCGCGGTCCTGGCCCTTGGACCACTATCGATGCTGGGCTACCAGAACGTGCTGCTCAACCAGTTCGGTAACGACGGCGCCGGCTTTTCGCTGCAGGTGTTGAGCCCCATCTCCGAGCGCACCCTCATCGCCGGCCGCGCCCTGGGCGGCGCCGCGCTCGTGCTGCTGGCGTTGCTGCCCGCGCTTCTGGCCGCGGTGGTCCTGCATCCGACCACGCCGGCGCTGCTGTGGCCGGCGACGCTCTTCGGCGCCGCGGCGTCTTACTTGCTCTTCGCGCCGGCGGCGCTCGCGCTGTCGCTGCTCTTCCCGAAGGCCGCCGACTTGAGCAAGCTGGGCAAGAAGGGCAAGCCGCATGGCGCGGCCGCCGTGTGCGGCATGTTCACCGTCGGCATCGCCTTCGGCCTCGTCCAAGGCCTCGGCGCCATAGGCTTCCTAATCGGCGACGCTCCCGGCGTGCTGCTCGCCGAGCTGTTGCTCGCGGCGGCCGCGCTGGGAATCGCTTGGCCGCTGCTCACCCTCATCGCCCGAGCCGTGCCTGCGCGCCGCGACGCGTTGTTGCTGGCGTTGCGCGAGTAGCCGCCGCGCCACTCGCGGCTGGTCGCTTTCCCGCTGCTAGGATCGCGCCCGACACCGCCGCCGCGCCCCGCCACAGATGGAGATCGCCGCCGGCACCCTCATCGGTCGCTACGAAGTCCAAGGCCCCCTCGCCGCGGGGGGGATGGGGAAGATCTACGTGGCGCGCGACGTGCGGTTGAAACGCCCGGTGGCGCTCAAGCTGCTGCCGCCGGGGATCGCCGCCGACCCTGCCCTGCTCGCGCGCTTCCGGCGCGAGGCGCAGACGGTGCTGGCGCTCAATCACCCGCACGTCGTCACTGTCTACGATGTCGGCGAGGCCGACGGCGTACCGTTCCTCGCCACCGAGCTGGTCGACGGCATGACGCTGCGCCAGCGCATGGCTGAAGGCGACCTGCCGATCGGCGAGATCCTGCGTATCGGCGCGCAGGTCGCGTCGGCGCTCGCCGCCGCGCACGCGCGCGGCATCGTGCACCGCGACGTCAAGCCCGAGAACGTCATGCTGCGGCGCGACGGCTACGTCAAGGTTCTCGACTTCGGCATCGCCAAGCTGATGGAGGGGTCGCCGGCGAAGGGCTCGGACGACCCGAGCGCCACCAAGGAGCATTCGCTCGTCGGCACCGTCGGCTACATGTCCCCCGAGCAGCTGCGCGGACGCGACGTCGACGGTCGCAGCGACGTCTGGGGCCTCGGCGTGGTGATCTACGAGATGGCCGCTGGGCGGCTGCCGTTCGCCGGCCGCGCCTCGGGTGCGGTGATCGCCAACATCCTCACCGCACCGCTGGTGCCGGCCTCGGAGGTGGCGCCGGGCCGCGTGCCGCGGGCGCTCGACGTGCTGCTCTCGCGCGCCATCAACCGTGACCCCGACCAGCGCTATCAGCGCATCGACGACATGCTGGCCGACCTCGAGCGACTGCGCGTCTCGATCGAGTCCGAGGTGCGCGAGCCCACCGGCCCGTGGATCGAGATCGCCGAGGCCTTGCGCGGCGAACCGGCGGCGGCGCCGTTGCGCCACAACCTGCCGCTCGCCCCCACCTCGTTCCACGGCCGCGAGGAGCAGCTGGTGGCGGCGGTCGAGATGCTGCGCCGCCCCGAGGTGCGGCTGCTGGTGCTCACCGGGCCCGGCGGCGTCGGCAAGACGCGGCTGGCGATGGAGGCGGCGACGGCGCTGCTCGACGAGCTGCCCGACGGCGTGTGGCTGGTGCCGCTCGCCGCCGTCAGCGACCCCGAGGCGGTGCCGGCCGCCATCGCCGACGTGCTCGGCGTCAAGGAGCTCGGCGATCAGCCCTCGCTCGACACGCTGGGGGAGTGGCTGCGGCCGCGCCGCCTGCTGCTCGTGCTCGACAACCTCGAGCAGGTCGTCGCCGCGGGCCCCGCGCTGGCGCGGCTGCTCCAGATCGCCGGCGGGCTCAAGCTGCTCGCCACCAGCCGTGAGGTGCTCCGCCTGCGCGGCG
>DATNCU010000110.1:0-3500 GCA_035607145.1 Thermoanaerobaculia bacterium | reverse complement strand
GTAGGTGTAGTAGGCGTGGTCGAGGTCGGTCCAGTAGCCGACGCGCTCGGTCATCGCGCGCCACTGCCGCTCGTAGCTGTGCACGCTCTCCAGGCAGGCCTTGTTGAACTCGGCGATGCCGTAGGCCTCGATCTGCTGCTTGCCGGAGAAGCCGAGCTGCTTCTCGACTTCGATCTCCACCGCCAGGCCGTGGGTGTCCCACCCCGCCTTGCGGGCGACGTGGAAGCCGCGCATGGTGCGGTAGCGCGGGAAGAGGTCCTTGACCACGCGCGTCACCACGTGGCCCACGTGCGGCACGTTGTTGGCGGTGGGCGGGCCCTCGTAGAAGACCCACTCGGGGCGGCCGGCGGCCTGCGCCACCGAACGGCGGAAGACCTCGTCGCGCTTCCACCGCTCGAGCACCTCGAGCTCGAGGCGCGGGAACGGGTAGCCGCCCGGGACGGGGGGAAATTCGCGCGCGCTCATGCGGCCTGGATGAACGGTTCGAGGCGGCGGCTGAACTCCACCGGCGCCTCGAGGTGGGGGAGCGGGCCGCAGCCTTCGAAGATCTCTAGTTGGGCCGTTCGGCCGGCCTGGTTTGTACGTCCGGATTGGCCTTGCGGCAACAGGTGGAGCCAGAGGTCGGCGGTCTCGACCGGCGGCGCGATCGACTGGCGCCCCCAGCCGATCCACACCGGCACCGTCAGTTGCGGCAGCAGCTCCGAGACGTCGAGCGCGAGGTCGCCGGCGAGCCAGGCGAGCAACGAGCGCTCGGTGCCCGGCTGCCGCGCGGAGCGGAAGTGGCGCTCGCGCTGCGCGGCGTCGGCGCGCTCGGGCGCTGCGAAGACCTCGCCCTTCAGGTGGCGATTGATGGCACGGCGCGTGGTGAGGAGCGGCACCACGGCGCCGGCGAGGACCGGCACGCGCGCGAGACGCATCAGATGCGGTGCCGACGGCAACTTGACGCCTTCCTCGGCGTCGGCGATGCCGAGTGGCGAGACCAGGGCGAGCGCGCGCACGGGCTGCTCCGCCCCGCGCGCCTGCGCCGCGGCGAGCGCGGCGGCCGCGGCGGCGACGACGAAGCTCGCCCCGCGTCCGGCGCCGACAAGGATCGCCGGCCGCCGCACCACGTCGGCGAGGAAGTCGCGCAGGAAGCCGACGTAGAGCTCCGCCGTCGGTCGACCGAGGCGCTGGCAGCAGGCGGCGGAGCGGCCCCAGCCAGGCAGGTCGGGCGCCAGCAGCTCGCAGCACTGCGACATCAGCTCGGCGGCCCGGTGCCACTCGGCGCTGTCGTGCCCGGGGCCCAGCGAGTGCACCAGCACCACCGGCAGCCCGTTGCGGTCGCCGGTCTGCTGGAAGTGCACGTCCTGCCCGCGCCACGCGTAGCGCAGGCCGCGCCCCCAGCCGTGCGGCGGCAGCGCCGGCGCCGTGCGCCTTCGGCGCAGCAGCAGCGGCAGGCCCACCGCCGCCGCCGACAGCGCCAGGCCGGCGATCCAGCGGCGGCGCGAGCGGCGCGCGGGGCGCGGAGTGTGCTGGGCGCGCGACATCAGGACGCGGAGGATAGCAAGGCTGGCAAGGAGCGCGGCGGACGCGCGAAGTGCCGCATGTATAATGATTTGCAATCCAATGGCGGTCCGTAAGCCTCATGGCTGTCCGTAAACTCGTTCGTCTCGGCAACCCGGCGCTACGCACGCGTTGCGAGCCGGTGCCCGAAGACCGCATCGGCAGCGCCGAGGTGCAGCAGGTGATCGCCGACATGATCGACACCCTGCGCGGCAGTAGCGGCTCGGGCCTCGCGGCGCCCGAGATCGGCGTCTCCTGGCAGATCTTCGTCTTCGAGTCCGAGCTGCGCGGCGATCCGCGGCCGGTGCGCACGGTGGTCAACCCGCTGCTCGAGCCGCACGCCGGCGAGCTGGTCTACGACTGGGAGGGGTGCCTGTCGATCCCCGACCTCGTCGGCCTGGTGCCGCGGCACCCCTCGGTGCGTCTGTGGGGGCGCGGGCGGGACGGCGAGTCGCTCGACCTCGAGCTGTCGGGCTTCGCCGGCCGGGTCGTGCAGCACGAGTACGACCACCTGCACGGCATCATCTTCCTCGACCGCATGCGCGACCTGCGCTCGCTCTCGTTCATGGCGGAGTGGGAGTCGCTGGTGGCGGGCGGCGAGCGGGCCGCGGTCGGGTAGCGGCACTGCGCGAGCTGGTTGTCGTCTGGCTCGGCCGCCGCCAGCGCGAGTGGGACGCGCTGTGCGACGACTACCGCGGCCGCGTCGACAAGTACCTGCCGGCGCGTGAGCTGGTGCTGAAGCCAGTCGCCGGCGATGGCGAGGAGCGGCTGCGTGCCGAGGCGGCGGCGATCCGCCGTGCGCTGCCGCAGCCGCATCGGCTGGTCACCCTCGATCGCCGCGGGCGGGCGTTGAGCTCCGAAGAGCTCTCGGCCTACTTACAGCGCAGCCGTGACGAATGGCCGCACGCGATCGTTTTCGTCGTCGGCTCCGACCTTGGCCTGGCCGCGGAGCTGGTCGCCGAGGCGCACCTTTCGCTGTCGCTTTCGGCCCTCACGCTGCCCCATCAGCTGGCGCGGCTGGTGCTCTGGGAGCAGCTCTATCGCGGCCTTTCATTGACTGCCGGAATAAAGTACCATCGCGCCCCGTTGTAGCGCCGAACCGACAGATGGATAGGGAGTTACCGTGGTTCTGAAGCAAACCGCCACCAAGAGCAACATCGACGAGCTGGGCGGCATCGACGTCGTCCGCCGCCTCTTGACTACACAGCGTGACGAGATCCTGGCCATGTACGAGCACGACGTGAAGGCCGGCCAGGAGGCGAGCGATGAGGGCAGCGACGACATCGTCGACCGCGCCAACAACGCCTATAGCCGCGAGCTGCTTTTTTCCCTCTCCGACGGCGAGCGGCACACGCTGCTGCGCATCGAAGAGGCCCTGCAGCGCACCGAGTCCGGCACCTACGGCATCTGCACCAACTGCGGCAACGAGATCCGCCCGGGCCGCCTCAAGGCGATGCCGTGGGCGCGCTACTGCATCGACTGCCAGGAGCTCGCCGAGAAGGGGATGCTCGAAGAGGCATAGCGCCAGCGTCCTTCGGAGGTTTTGGAACGAGCGGGGCTGCGGGCCCCGCTCTTCGTTTCTGTGCACCCCGTTTGTGCGAGGCTCCCGCAAATGGCCGCCGATCCCGTCGACCGCCTGCTCGCCGCCGAGCCCTCGCCGCTCTACCTGCTGGCGGGCGACCTCGTGCTCGCCGAGCCGGCAGCGTCGCGGCTCGGCCAGGCCTTGGCGCAGCGCGCCGGCGGCAGCTTCGCGCTGCGGCGGCGGCCGGCGGACCTGCTTCCGCTGCTCGAGGACCTGCGCACCTTCTCGCTCTTCGGCGGCGCCAAGGTGCTCGCGGCCGTCGACACCGCGGTGCTCGCCGACCGCTCGGCGGCGGTCGAGCTGGTGGCCGAGGCATTGGCGGTGGCGCCGCCGGGCGGCGAGTCGCTCTCCAACAAAGAGCGCGAGGGCGCCTCGC
>DATNCU010000091.1:0-4891 GCA_035607145.1 Thermoanaerobaculia bacterium | reverse complement strand
GCCGGCTTCCTCGACAAGGGCTCGCCGACGCTGCTCGCCGACCTCGGCGAGTTCCTGCGCCTGCAGCTCGGCTTCGGCGACTTCGTCTTCCGTACCCACGACGGCGGCGAGGAGGTGGGGCGGGCGCACGACCTGCGCGAGCTCGAGCAGCAGCTTGCGCTGGTGCCCGAGGAGAGCATCGCCTACCACGCGGCGCGCAACCACTTCTCGATCTGGCTGCTGGCGCGCAGCGAGTTCGAGCTGGCGGAGCAGTTGCGGCCGCAGCGCGCGGCGGATTTTCCCAGCGTCGCCGCGTTGCGCGGGTACCTGCTCGGGCTTCTCCGCGAGGTGCACGAGCGGGCGCAGCAGGGTGTCGTCGCCGACTTCTCGGCGGAGTCGTTCGCCGAGCAGCCGTTCACGCGGCTCGGGCAGGGATCGATGGGCGGCAAGGGGAGGAGCATCGCCTTCCTCTATCGCACCCTCGCCGGCATGCGGCCCGAGGACTTCGGCGGCCTCGACGTACGGCTGCCGCGCACGCTGGTGGTTGGCACCGAGCATTTCGCGCGCTTCCTCGAGCAGGGTGACCTCGCCGCGATCGCCGCGCGCGGCGACGACGACGAGGAGGTGCGGCGGCGTTTTCTCGCCGCGCCGCTGCCGGAGGCGCTGGCGGAGGAGTTGGGGGCGGTCGTTTCGCGGCTCAGCGGGCCGCTCGCCGTGCGCTCGTCGAGCCTGCTCGAGGACTCGCTGCAATCGGGGCTCGCGGGACTCTTCGAGACCGTGATGGTGCCCAACGTCGACCCCGACCCGCGACGGCGGCTGCGCGAGCTCGCCGGCGCCGTCAAGCGCGTCTACGCGTCGCTGTTCTCACGTGCGGCGCGCCGCTACCTCGAGAGCACCGGCTACCTGCTCGAGGAAGAAAAGATGGCGGTGGTCATCCAGGCGGTGGTCGGGCGCCGCCGCGGCGACCGCTTCTACCCCAGCTTCTCGGGCGTCGCGCAGTCGTTCAACTACTACCCGTTCGGGCCGCAGCGGCCAGAGGAGGGCGTCGTGCACCTCGCCCTCGGCCTCGGGCGGACCATCGTCGAGGGCGGCCGCTGCCTGCGCTTCAGCCCGGCGCGGCCGGAAGTGCTGCCGCAGTTCTCGACGCCGCGCGCGATGCTCGGCAGCTCGCAGAACGGCTTCTACGCCCTCGACCTGCGCGCCGAGGGGGAGACGGGCGCCGACCGCGTGCGCTGGTTCGACCTCTCCGTGGCCGAGGCGGACGGCGCGCTGCACGCGGCGGGCAGCGTCGTGTCGTCCGGCGACCAGCGCGTGCGCGACGACCTCGACGAGCCGGGGCCGCGCGTCGTCACCTTCAACAACCTGCTGCGCCACCGCGCCATCCCGCTCGCCGAGGCGCTCCGGCGGCTGCTCGACGTCACGCAGCGCGGGTTGGGCGGGCCGGTGGAGCTCGAGCTCGCGGGCGACATGGGCGATTGGGGGCGGCCGGGGTCGGCGCCGGGCGGTGCCGGCCGCGAGCCGCCGCGGCTCTACCTGCTGCAGCTGCGGCCGATGGCGGCGCAGCTTCGACGGCCGGGCGGGCCGGCGCCGGAGCCGGAGCGTTCGGGTTGTCTCTGCCGCGCCTCGTCGCGCGTGCTCGGCCACGGCGGCTACGCCGGCATCCGGGATCTCGTGCATGTGCGGCGTGAGGCGTGGGAGCCGCGCCACCATCGCGCGATCGCCGCCGAGATCGGCGCGCTCAACGAGCGCCTGCGCGGCGAGGGCCGCCGCTACGTGCTCATCGGGCCGGGGCGGTGGGGGACTGCCGACCCTTCGCTCGGCATTCCGGTGGAGTGGGCGCAGATCTCCGAGGTGCAGGTTCTGGTCGAGGCGTCTCCCGCCGGCTACGACGTGGAGCCGTCGCAGGGCGCGCACTTCTTTCAGAACATCACCTCGCTCCAGCTCGGCTACCTCACGGTGCCGTCCGGCGCCGACGCCGAGAGCGGCCGTGACGATTTCCTCGATTGGCGGTGGCTCGAGGAGAGGGAAGCGGCGACAACTACGGCGTTCCTGCGCCACTTGCGCTTCGCGGAGCCGCTCGCGGTCGAGCTCGACGGCGCGCAGGGCCGTGGCTGGATCGGCAAGGCCGCCTGCTGAGCCGGCGATCGCTCCGCGGCCGAAAGGGAGAAGGCCCGCCCCGCGACGTGCGGAGCGGGCCTCGACGGACCGCGGAAACCGAGCCGGGACGAGCCCGGCTCGTGGGGCCGCTACTTCACCGACACGTCGTCGATGCGGAAGGTCGAGATAAGGGTGACGTCGGTCGTCTCGCGGAACTGGATCCGCACCGTCTGCCCCTTGTAGGCGGCGACGTTGAGAGTCTTCTGCGAGTAGACGCCCGCCGTACCCTTGTTGAGGTTGCTGTAGGTGGCGAGGGTCGCCAGCAGCGTGCCGGCGGTGTTGCGCACCTCGACGAAGAGCTTGTCGTACTGCGTCGTCGTCGTCGTCTCGTCGGAGGTGACGTTGAGCCAGAAGGTCATCGTCCCGGTGGCCGTGGTGGGGATGGTGATCGTCTGGTACTCGGCGCCGACGCTGTTGTTGGTGGTGCCCATCAGGGTGTAGCCGGTCCCCGAGTGCGGGTAGGCGCCGTTGGACCAGGCCGCGGTGCCGGACAGCGTCCAAGAGGAAGCGCTGCCTTCGAAGCCGCCGTTGGTGATCAGCTCGGTGCCGCCGCCGCCACCGGTCGTGTAGTTGCCCACCAGGCTGACGCCGGAGTAGGTGGCGTAGCCGTAGAGCAGCACGTGATAAGTGCCGGCCGAGGGCACCGCGATGGTGCAGCTCTCGGTGGTGGTGGCGCTCTCGGACTTGCAGTCGTTGACGGTGATCGTCGGCTGCGAGCCGAACTTCACGTAGAGGTCGACGTCACCGGTGCCGCCGGAGGTGTTGAAGGTCAGGTTGGTGGAGCCGGCGGGGACGCTCAGCGTCCAGAACTGCTGGCTGCCGGTGGCGCCCGAGATGCCGGTCACCGGCACGCCCGGGGTGAGCACGTTGCCGGTGCAGGCCGAGGTGGTGGCCGAGGCCTGCGCCGAGTTGCCCGACGCGCAGGTGCCGTTGGAAGCCTGCACCACGTAGTAGTACGTGGTGTTGCAGGACAGGCCGGTGTTCGAGAACGAGGTGGTCGCCGAGGTGCCGACCTGGGTGTAGGGGCCGCCGCTCGTCGTCGAGCGGAGGATGATGTACGAGGTGGCGCCGGCCGAAGCCGTCCACGACAGGTTGATCTGCGACGACGAGGCCGCGGTGGCGGTCACGCCGGTGGGTGCCGCGGGCGGCGTGCAGGAGGCGCCGGCCGGGGTCACCGAGGTGCAGGTCGAGGGCGAGGACGCCGCCGCCTCGTTGCCCGAGGGCTGGCCGGTGACCTGGTAGTAGTAGGTGATGCCGTTGGCGACGTTGGTGTCGTTGAACGAAGTCGTCGAGAGGTCGTTGGCGACCTTGACGAAGCCGGCGCTGCAGCCGGTCTCGTTGCGGTAGACGTCGTAGACGCCCGACGAGCCGCTCCACGAGAGCGCCGCCGAGTTGCTGCCGGCGGTGATCGAGAGCGCCGGCGTGGCGGGCTGCGCCACGGCGCGGAAGGTGACGTTCCAGCCGGTGTCGGTGGTGCAGGCGATGCCGTGGCGGTTCAGCGCCGTGGCGATGGAGAGGCCGTGCGGCGTGCCGTCGGTGAGATTGCCGTTGTCGTCGTCGATGGCGCGGAAGACGCGGAACATGCTGCCGGTGGAGCAGCCGCTCGAGCTCCAGGTGCCGCTCGTGCGCGTGCCGCCGGAGGTGTTGCAGGTGAAGGCGGCCGTCGCCGTCGAGCGCGACAGGTACCACAGCCGGTCGGCGGCGGCCCACGCCGAGCCGGAGCCGGGGCTCGGCAGGTCGCGGTTGACGAGGTCCCACATCGCCTCGGAGGCGACCAGCGACTCGCAGTGGCCTTCGCGCTTGTTGGTGGTGTTGCCGCGCGAGATGGCGTCGGCGCCGCAGGGCCCGACGTAGTTGGGGTTGTTGGCGCTGGGATTGGGGCAGGTGGTGCGGGTGAAGTTGTCCACCGTCGACGCCGTGTTACGCGAGTGCTTGGCCCAGTCGGTGTCGCGGACGCCGGTGCAGGCGGTGCAGGCGTTGCCGTAACCGCCGCAGTTGGACGGCAGGAAGCCGTTGCCGGTGCACGAGGAGTGGATGGCGAGCATGGCGCTGACGTCGCCGTAGGTCTCGCCGGTGCCGTTGTCGGGCGAGGAGCCGTTGCCGTCGTTGCTGTCCATCCCGTGGCCCCACTCGTGGAGCGAGACGCCCGGCAGCTCGCCGGTGTTGGCGCAGCCGCCGCCGGACTTGAAGAAGTTCAGCGAGCTGCCGTCCCAGTAGGCGTTGCAGGTCTGGTTGAGGTTGACCTTGGCGGTCACCTTGGCGTTGAGCCAGGTGTTCGAGGGCAGCCAGCCGCGCGCCGCTTCCTTGGCGCGGTTGACCATGTAGAACTGGGTGCGCGCCGAATGCGTGTTGCCGGCGCCGCCGGAGCCGGGCGTCGTGCAGTCGGTGCCGGTCGAGCTGCCGAGCGCCAGGTTGCCGCTGCCGTCGGCGGCCTTGGAGATCGCGCCGCAGCTGTCGGTGATGCCCACGTACTGGCCACTGAGGGTGGTCGTGCCGGTGCTGCCGCTGAAGATGCCGGCCGAGTTGGTGAAGACGCCGCTGGCCACGTTGGCCCACGGCAGCGGCATCACGGTCTCGGGGGTGGGGCGGTCGCCCTTGTAGGTGCCCCCAGTGGCTTGGCCGTAGAGGTTGACGTCGAAGAACTCGATCACCTCGCCGCTGGTGGCGTCGACGCGGCCGCGCCAGGTGCCGGGCTCGCCGTCGCGCTTGAAGGTGAACTGCCACACGAGCTGCAGGCCGCGGCCCTCGCCGAAGC
>DATNCU010000090.1:0-4774 GCA_035607145.1 Thermoanaerobaculia bacterium | reverse complement strand
GGCGAGCAGCACGTGCAGCCCGTCGACGGGCCGGGCGGTGGAGGTCGTCGACTCAGCCATGTTGCGACACGTTGAGGACCAGCCCGCTCGCGACCAGCGCCATCACCAGCGCGCTGCCGCCGTAGGTGAGGAACGGCATCGGCACGCCCGTCGAGGGCAGCAGCGACACCACGACCGAGCAGTGCATCAACGCTTGCAGGACGAGCAAGCCCGTGAGCCCCCACGCCAGGTAGCGGCCGAAGGCGTCGGGCGCCCGCATCCCCGCCTGCGCCCCCTTCCACGCCACCACGCCGAACAGTGCCAGCACGCCGAGCGCGCCGACCAGGCCCAGCTCCTCGCCGACGATCGAGAAGATGAAGTCGGTGTGCGGGTAGGGCAGGAAGTAGAGCTTCTGCGCGCCGTGGCCGAGGCCGCGGCCGAGCACGCCGCCCGAGCCGACGGCGATGAGCGACTGCACGACCTGGAAGCCGCTGCCCAGCGGGTCGCGCTCGGGGTCGAGGAAGGTGAGCAGGCGCTCGCGCCGGTAGGGCGAGAGCCACGCCGCCGCCGCCGCTACCGGCACCACCACCGCCATCGCCAGCCCGATGTAGCGCCACGACAACCCGCCGAGGAAGAGCAGCAGGCAGGTGACGCCGGCGAGCACCAGCGCCGCCGACATGTGGGGCTCGAGCAGCACCAGCAGCGCCATCAGCCCGGCGGCGCCGAGCGCCGGCACCAGCAGCTCGCGCTGGTTGACGCGCTCGGGCTTCTTCTCGAGCTGGTAGGCGAGGAAGATCACCAGCGCCAGCTTGGCGATCTCCGACGGCTGCACCGAGACGCCGGAGACGAACAGCCAGCGATGCGTCTGGTTGAGCTGCGGCGCGAAGAGCACGGCGACGAGCAGCCCGAGCGCACCGAGCAGCAGCAAGTAGACCACCCACGGCTCGCGCAGCCGCCGGTAGTCGACGTGCATGACGGCGAGCATCAGCGCCACGCCGACGACGGCGGCCACCGACTGCTTGACGAGGAACGGGTTCCACGCCGAGCCGCTCTCGCGGGCGATGGCGGCGCTCGCCGAATAGACCATCACCAGGCCGAAACCGACGAGCACCAGCACGGTGGTGAAGAGCAGCTTGTCGAAGGCGAGCTTCTTCGCCATCAGTGCCCGCCTTCCGTGTCGAGCGGCTCGCCTTCCGCCGCCGCGACCTCGGCCACCAGGCGCTGGAACACCTCGCCGCGGTGGTGGTAGTTGCGGAACTGGTCGAAGCTCGCGCAGGCGGGCGAGAGCAGCACCGTCTCGCCGGGTCGCGCCGCAGCCGCCGCCTCGGGCACCGCCACCTCGAGGCGCTCGGAGCGGTGGAGCGCCACCACCCCGTCGAGCTCGCGGCCGAAGCGCTCGGCCTCCTCGCCGATCAGGTAGACGCGACGCGCCTTGTTGCGGATCAGCTCGCGCAGCTCGTCGCCGAGACCGGTGCCCTTGCCGCGGCCGCCAAGTATGAGGTGCACGCTGCCGTCGGCGAAGCCCTCGAGCGCCTTCGCCGTGGCGCCGACGTTGGTGCCTTTGCTGTCGTCGAAGAAGCGCACGCCACCCACCTCGCCCACCGGCTCGGTGCGGTGCGGCAGGCCCTTGAACGAGCGCAGGCCGGCCGGCAGCGACGCGGCGGGCGCGCCGGCAGCGAGCGCCAGCAGAGCCGCGGCCATGGCGTTTTCGAGGTGGTGCGGGCCGGGGAGCGGCACGTCGGCGGCGCGGAACAGCTCGCGGCCGGTGCCGGCTTCGATCACCGCGTCGCCAACAAGAGCGCAGCCGTCGCCGATTTCTGAGTGCCGCGAGAAGACGCGCCGCCGCGACGGCACCGGTAGTGGCGCCACTGCCGGGTCGTCGGCGTTGAGCACCGCCACGTCCTCGCCCGTCTGCCGCCGGAAGATGCGCTGCTTCGCCGCCGCGTAGGCCGCCATGTCGGCGTAGCGGTCGAGGTGGTCGGGCGAGAGGTTGAGCAGCGCCGCGGCGCGCGGGCGGAAGGTGTCGGTGGCCTCGAGCTGGAAGCTCGACAGCTCGACGACGAAGGTGCGGCCCGGCTCGCCGTCCGCCACTTCGGAGAGCGGCAATCCGATGTTGCCGCACACCTCGGCGGCGAGACCGGCGTTCTTGAGCAGGTGTCCGGTCATCGCCGTCGTCGTGCTCTTGCCGTTGCTGCCGGTGATGCCCACCACCGGGCCGGCGAGGAACGGGAAGGCGAGCTCCACCTCAGCGACGACGGGCACGCCGCGGCCGCGCGCGTCGGCAAGCAGCGGCCGGTCCCCCGGCACGCCCGGCGACAGCACCACGCCGTCCACCCCCGCCGGCAGCGCGCTCGGCTCGCCGCCCGCCAGCACCTCGACCCCTGCGTCGCCGGCAAGCGGCCCCAACTCCAGCTGCTCCGCCGGCCGCGCGTCCACCCCCACCACCTCGACGCCGCGGCGCCGCAAGAACGCCGACGCGGCGCGGCCCGAGAGACCGAGCCCGTAGACGAGCACGCGGTTCCAGGGGGCGTCGGACCAGGGAGTATCCACGACGGTTCTCATCTCAGCTTCAAGGTGGAGAGCGACACCAGCGAGAACAGCAGCGCGATGATCCAAAAGCGCACGATGACCTTGGGCTCCGCCCACCCCACGAGCTCGAAGTGGTGGTGCAGCGGCGACATGCGGAAGACGCGTTTGCCGGTGAGCTTGAAGGAGGCGACCTGCACGATCACCGACAGCGCCTCGAGCACGAAGAGTCCGCCGACGAGCACCAGCAGCAGCTCCTGTTTGCACAGCACCGCGACCGTGCCGATGGCGCCGCCGAGCGCCAGCGACCCCACGTCGCCCATGAACATCTCGGCCGGGTGGGCGTTGAACCAGAGGAAGCCCAGGCTCGCGCCGGCGAGCGCGGTGCAGAAGATCGTCACCTCCGCCGCCTGCGGCACGAAGGCGATCTGCAGGTAGCTCGCGGCCTTGAAGTTGCCGGCGACGTAGGTGAACACCGCGTAGGTGGCGGCGGCGATCATGGTGGCGCCGATGGCGAGGCCGTCGAGCCCGTCGGTGAGGTTGACCGCGTTGCTCGCGCCGACGAGGACCAGCAGCACCACCGCAAGGTAGCCCCAGCCGATCGCCCACACCACGTTCTTGAAGAACGGGAAGGTGAGCACCGCCTGGCTGCCCGGCTCCCAGTACGGGAAGTGGTCGAGCTCGCGGCCGCGCAGGATCAACAGGGCGACGCCGGCGGCGACGGCGACGGCGACCTGCCCGAGCAGCTTCGCCCGCGCGCTGAGCCCGAGGTTCTTGCCGCGACGGACCTTTCGATAATCGTCGACGAAGCCGACGACGCCGAAGCCGACCGTCACGCCGAGCACGATCCAGACGTAGGGGTTGTCGAGCCGCGCCCAGAGCAGCGTCGGAATCACGCAGGCGAAGAGGATGAGCAGGCCACCCATCGTCGGCGTGCCGGCCTTCACCTGGTGCGCCTTCGGTCCCAGCTCGCGGATGTTCTGGCCGACCGAGAGCCGCCGCAGCAGGCGCACGAAGGCCGGCCCGAGCAGCAGCGACAGCACCATCGCGGTGAGCACCGCGCCCGCCGAGCGGAAGGTGATGTAGCGGAAGACGTTGAACACCGCCCAGCGCTCGGCGAGTGGGAAGAGGAGGTGGTAGAGCATCAGTGCCCGACCTCCGCTTCGCCCGACAGCGCCGCGACCACCTGTTCTAGGTGCACGCCGCGCGAGCCCTTGACCAGCACCACGTCGCCCGCCGCGAGCTGCGCGCGGGCCCAGGGCGCAGCTTCCGCGGCGGTGGCAAACCAGGGCGCCTCGACGCCGCCAGCGGCGGCACCGTCGACCAGCGCGCGCGACAGAGTGCCGACGCCGACGACGGGCGCGAAGCCCAGCCGCGCCGCCGCTTCCCCCTCCTCGCGGTGGAAACGCGCCGCCTCGGGCCCCAGCTCCAGCATGTCGCCGAGCACCGCCCAGTGGCGCTTCCCCGGCAACGCGCGGGCGCTCTCCAGCGCGCGCCGTAGCGCCACCGGGTTGGAGTTGTAGCTGTCGTCGACGAGCGTGGCGCCGCTCGGCAGCGTGCGCACCGCGCCGCGACCTCCGACCGGCGCGGCCGCCGCCGCGGCCTCGACGATCGCGCCGAGCGGCACACCCAGCGTGTGCGCGCAGGCCGCGGCGGCGAGGAAGTTGTCGGCGTTGTAAGCGCCGTGCAGCGGCAACTCCACCTCGGCCCCGCCCTCCGGCGTCACCAGCCGGAAGCGCGTGCCACCCGCTGCGCGCGGCGCGAGGCCCTCGATGCGATACGCGCCGTCGCCGCCGTACCAGACGACGCGCCCTGCCCCACGCGTCGTCCAGCGCGCCGCGATCCAGCGCACCCACGGATCGTCAGCGTTGGCCACCACCACGCCGTCGACGGCGAGCCCTTCGAGCAGCTCGCTCTTCGCGGCGGCGATCGCCTCCAGCGACCCCAGCCCCTCGAGGTGCACCGGCCGCACGTTGGTGAACAGCGCCACGTCGGGGCGCGCCATGCGGCTGATCTCGGCGAGCTCGCCGGGCAGCGACATCCCCATCTCCGCCACCAGCCACTCGGTGCCGGCGGGCGTGGCGAGCAGCGTCAGCGGGAAGCCGAGGAGGTTGTTGAGGTTCCCCGCGCTCTTGGCGACGCGGTACTTGCGCTCGAGGCACAGCGCCAGCAGCTCCTTCGTCGTCGTCTTGCCCGACGAGCCGGTGATGCCGATCAGCCGCTCCGGCACCTCGCGGCGCACGGCGCGGGTCAAGGCGTGCAGCGCGTC
>DATNCU010000089.1:0-2144 GCA_035607145.1 Thermoanaerobaculia bacterium | reverse complement strand
CCATCCTGCGCGCCCGCCGCGGCTTGCGCCCCGGCCAGCCCAACGACTTCGCCGTCTTCACCAGCGTCGGCCAGCTGCGGCAGTTCCGCCAGATCTCGGGCGGCGTGGCGCTGGCGATGCTGGTCATTGCCGGCATCGCGCTGCTCGTCGGCGGGGTCGGGGTGATGAACATCATGCTGGTCAACGTCACCCAGCGCACCCGCGAGATCGGCCTGCGCAAGGCGGTGGGGGCGACGCGGCGCGACGTGCTGCAGCAGTTCCTCGTCGAGGCGGTGACGCTCACCGGCGTGGGCGGCGCGCTCGGCATCGCCTTCGGGCTCGGCGTCGCCTTCCTGGTGCGGGCGACGCTCGACTTCCAGGCGGCGGCGCCGGCATGGTCGGTGGCGCTGGGCTTCGGCGTCTCGACGGCGGTGGGGCTCGTCTTCGGTCTGTGGCCGGCGGTCAAGGCGGCACGGCAGGATCCCATCGAGGCGCTGCGTTACGAGTAGGATCGCGCTCCGATGCCCGATTCCCCGAGCGAGCTCGCCGAACGGCTGCGGCTCAAACCCGGCAAGCGCGTCCGCCTCGACGAGGTGGACCCGGACGACACGTTGGACCTGCCGCGCAAGGAGCAGGCCCTGCGCGCGCTGGAGAAGAACGTCCAGCACATCGCCGCCCTGCAGGAGCGGCTCTTCGCCGAGCATCGGCGCGCGCTGCTCGTCGTCTTCCAGGCGCTCGACGCCGGCGGCAAGGACGGCACGACGCGCGCCGTCTTCAGCGGCGTCAATCCGCAGGGGTGCCGGGTCACCTCCTTCAAGGCACCCACCGCGGAGGAGCTCGCCCACGACTTCCTCTGGCGCATCCACCGCGCGGTGCCGGGGCGCGGCGAGATCGGCATCTTCAACCGCAGCCACTACGAGGACGTCCTCGTCGTGCGCGTCGACGGGTTGGTGCCCAAGAAGGTGTGGTCGCGCCGCTACGAGCAGATCAACCGTTTCGAGCGCCAACTCGTCGACACCGGCACCGAGATCGTCAAGATCTTTCTCCATATCAGCCGCGACGAGCAGGCCGAGCGGCTGCGCGACCGCATCGCCACGCCGGAGAAGCGCTGGAAGTTCTCGCCCGACGACCTGCGCAAGCGCGCGCAGTGGGGCGACTACATGAAGGCCTACGAAGACGCGCTGCGCCGCTGCGGCACCGAGCAGGCGCCCTGGTACCTGGTGCCCGCCAACCGCAACTGGGTGCGCAACCTCGCCGTCTCGGCCATCGTGCGCAGCAAGCTCGAAGAGATGGACCCGCAGGTGCCCGAGCCGAAGTGGGACCCGTCGGTGATCGTCATCGAATGAAACGCCACTGACCGGTGGCTCACCGCATTGCGCCGGCCGTTACGGTGCTCTAACCTTCCACGCGCTCGCCAGGCAGCGTGAAGTGTCGCACCGCTCGAGGCAGCCCCTTGCCCACGCCCCGTGGTTTCACGCCCTGCTGAGCGGGGCGCTGCTCGCGGCCGTCATCGCCGCAACGAGCCCGGCGGCGGAGGCCACCACGGCTCCGCTCGGGCCGGCGGCCGAGCCGGTGTTCGAGGCGATCGGAGCGCGCCAGGGGCTGACCAGCAGCTCGATCCAGGACGTCCTCGTCGATCGCCATGGCTTCGTCTGGTTCGCCGGCGACAGCGGCGTCCACCGCTACGACGGCCTGCGGGTCGAGACCTTCGACCGCGACCCGGATCGGCACGACACGCTCGTCAGCCGCGCCAACACGGCGCTCGCGGAGACCGCCGATGCGATCTGGATCCTCAGCTTCGCGGGCGTCCTCCAGCGTCTCGACGCAGCGACCGGGAAGATCGAGCACTATCGCCTGTCGCGAACGCCGGACGGCAGGCAGCCGAGCCGCGGCCGGCGAATCGTCGCCGACGCGCGGGGACGCTTGTGGATCGGCACCGACATCGGGCTGTTCCGCTTCGACAGCACGTCGCGCCGCTACTCGACGATCCCGCTGCACGGCGAATCGCGCATCACCGCGCTGGCGCTGAGCGCCGACGGCACCCGCCTGCTGATCGGCCGCCTCGAGGGCGACGTCCTGGGAATGGACCTCGAGGACCCCGCGCGCGTGGAAACCGTGGTGTCGCTGGCCGAGGGCGACCACGCCGTCGTCCCGCTGGTGATCGC
>DATNCU010000086.1:0-4276 GCA_035607145.1 Thermoanaerobaculia bacterium | reverse complement strand
CGATCTGACGGTGATCCACGGGTCCTGTCCCGGCGGCGGCTGCCCGCCCTCGAACTGGAAGCGCACGCCCAGGGGATCGCGGCTGCCGCGGCCGGCGAGCAGCCGCGCCAGCGACTGGTTGACGATCGCGACGCTCGGCGTGCCGGCGTCGTCGGCGAGCCGGAAATCGCGGCCGGCGAGGAGCGGGATGCCGAGCGTCTCGAAGTAGCCGTCGCTGGCCACGTTGGGATCGATCTGCAGCCGGCTGCCGCCTTCGCCCCGGCCGTCGTCGAGACGGATGGTCGCCACGCCGGGCTGGATGTTGGACAGCGGCACCGCGGTCGTGAGCGCCGCCGAGACGACGCCCGGCGCGCCGCGCAGCCGGTCGAGGATCTGCCCGTTGATGCGCAGCGCGTCGTTGGTGTTGACGGTGGTGAAGTTGCCGAAGATGGCGGCGCTCATCACCCGCGTGCCGTCGTAGCCGAGGTCGACGCTGGAGAGGCGCTGGAAGCTGCGCAGCAGCAGCGCCGCGCCCACCAGCAGCACGAACGACACTGCCACCTGCGCCACGACGAGCGCGCCGCGCAGCCGCTGCCGCGTGCCGCCTCCCCCCTGCGCCGTTCCCTCGCGCAGCGTGTGCATGAGGTTGCACCGCGCCACCAGCGCCGGCGCCGCGCCGAAGACGAGACCCGTCAAGAGGGACACCGCGAGCGTGAAGCCGAGCACGCGGCCGTCGATCGCCACCTCGCCGGTGCGCGGCGTGAAGCGCGCGACGAAGCCCACGAGCGCCTCCAGCGACAGCCAGGCGAGCACGACTCCCAGCACGCCGCCGGCGAGCGCCACCAGCACGCTCTCGGTGAGCAGCTGCGCCAGCAGGCGCTTGCGGCCGGCGCCCATGGCGCTGCGCAGCGCCAGCTCGCGGCCGCGGCGCGCGGCGCGCGCGATCGACAGGTTGGCGACGTTGGCGCAGGCGATGAGGAGGACGAGGATGGTGGTGCCGGCGAGCGTCCACAGCAGCGGCCGCGCGTCGCGCACCAGGGTCTCCTGGAGCGGCTCGACGTGGCCGACAAGGTCGCTCGCCTGGCGGTAGTCCTCGGCGTGCTCCTTGACGAAGGCCGACGAGACCGCGGCCACCTGCGACGACGCCTGCTGCGGCGTGACGCCGGGCACCAGGCGGCCGAAGACGGTGAGCGCGGCGAAGCTGCGGAACCCGCCCGGCAGTGTCTGCCCCGCCTGGTCGCGGAAGGGGCAGGCCGAGGTCGGCATGTAGACGTCGTTTTTGCGCGGGTACTGCGGGAAGTCGGGCAGCACGCCGACGATGGTGTGCGGCCGGTCGTTCATCTCGACGACCTTGCCGACCACCCCCGGATCGCCGCCGAACTTCTGCCGCCAGTACTCGTTGGAGAGGATGAGCACCGCCTCGGCGCCGTGCTTCTCGTCGGCGGCGACGAAGCCGCGGCCGCGGACCGGCTGGATGCCGAGCACGTCGAAGAAGTTCGCCGAGACGACGCCGGTGTCGACGCGGTCGGGCTCGCCGTGGTCGAGCAGCGTGAACGACATGCCGTGGTACTCGACGAGCCCGCGCAAGGCGCTGAGGCGCGCGCGGTAGGCGCCGAGCTCGGGGATGGCGACGCCGGCGTTGGTCAGTTGCGCCGCCGGCGCCGACTGGCGGACGAGCATGAGCTGCCCGCCGTCGCGGAACGGCAGCGGCGCGAGCAGCACGCCGTGGATGACCGAGAAGGCGGCGGTGTTGGCGCCGATGCCCAGCGCCAGCACGCCGACGGCGGCGATGGTGTAGCCGCCGGAGCGGCGCAGCGTGCGCACAGCGAAGCGGAGGTCCTGGAGGAGCGCCTCCCAGCGCGGGGCGCGACGCTGGGATGGTGAAGCCGGGCGGAGCGAGCGGTCGTTGGCGGTCATGGGGACGACGCTACGGCTCGGGGACGGGCGCGTCTAGAACACGCCGAACAGTCGTGGAACCGCAACAACCGCAGGACGCAGCCGTACCACTGGGCATGGGTAGCCAAGGCGTTGCCCGCGGCGCCTCCAATCTCGGGGCCGGGCAGTTCTACGGCCGCGTGGCGAGCCGGCGCAGCGCGTCCGGGCTGGTGCTCTCCGAGGTACGCCACCGCGAGGGTCGCTCGCTGCCGTCGCACGATCACCAGGCGCCCGGCTTCTACCTGCTCGTGGCCGGCGACTACCGCGAGTGGATCGGCGGACGCGCGGTCGATTACCGGCCCGGGTCCGCCTTCTTCCACCCCGCCGCGTTCCGGCACCGCGACGCCATCGGCGCGGGCGGCTGCCACCTCTTCGTTGCCGAGCTCGCCGGCCCGTTGCTCGAGCGCGTCGAGCCGTTGCTCCCCGCCGTCCCTCGGCTCGACTCCGGCGGACTCGTGGCTGCGCTCGCGGCGCGGCTGCGCGACGAGCTCGCCTCCGACGACCCCGCGGCCGAGCTCGTGCGCGACGGGATCGTCTGCGAGCTGGTCGGCGCGCTCAGCCGCTACGGGCGGGGTGACGGCTCGCCGCCGTGGTTGCGCCGCGCCGACGAGGCGCTGCGGGGAGATCTCGAACACCGCTGGTCGCTCGCCGACCTCGCCGCCGCGGCCGGCGTGCACCCGGCGCGGCTCGCGCGCGGCTTCCGGCGGGTCTACGGCGAGAGCGTCGGCGAGCGGCTGCGGCGGCTGCGGCTCGAAGCGGCACGCGCCGCCGTCGCGCGGCCGGGCAGCGACCTCGCCGCGGTGGCGCACGCCTGCGGCTTCGCCGATCAGAGCCACATGACGCGCGCCTTCCGCCGCGCGTTCGGCGTCACGCCGGGTGCGCTGCGTCAGCGGCGCGAGTCTTGCGCGTAGACCTCTGCGCCGAACGTTCCACCGCGTCCCGTCGATTCAAGACGGGCGCCGGCGCTCACGACAGGATCTTCGGCATGAGCCGCACCGCCCTGGCCGCCGGCCTCGCCTTGACCGCGTTCGGCGCCTGCGCCAACGACGCGCCGGCGACGAAAGCGGCGTCGACGGCAACGCCCGATGCGCGCAACGTTGCCGCGCCGGCGTCGCTCCGCCCGCCCGCCGGCCGGCCGATCCGCGTCGCCTTCACCATCAGCGAGAGCTCGAACGTCATCGACATGTCGGGCCCCTGGGAGGTGTTCCAAGACGCCGTCGTGCGTGACGGCGGCGCGGGGTTCACGCTCTACACCGTCGCCGCGACGCGCTCGCCGGTGCGGCTCACCGGCGGCCTGCGAGTCGTCCCCGACCACACCTTCGGCGACGCGCCGCAGCCCGACGTGGTGGTGGTGCCCGCCATCCGCGGCACGCCCGAGCTGCACACCTGGCTGCGCCGCGAGGCGCCGCGGGTCGACGTGCTGATGTCGGTCTGCACCGGCGCCTTCCAGCTCGCCGCGGCGGGCCTCCTCGACGGCCTGCCGGCGACGACGCACCACGACTTCTGGGACGACTTCGCGCGCCGCTACCCGCGCGTCGAGCTGCGGCGCGGCGACCGCTGGGTCGAGTCGACCCCTCGCCTCGCCACCGCCGGCGGCCTCACCTCGGGCATCGACCTGGCGCTGCGCGTCGTCGAGCTCTACTACGGTCGCCAGGCGGCGAAGGACACGGCGGCGTACATGGAGTACCGCAGCCCGTACCTGGAGTGAGCGACGGACGCGGCTCCTGGCTACGGCGTGGCCGCTCCCGGCTCACTTCTCCTCGTGGTACTCCTCTTCGGTGTTCACTTCCCACAGGTTCGCCTTGTCGGTGCGGCCGGCGATGATGTTGTCGACCGCCGTCATGGCCGCGAGGATGGAGTGGTCCTGGTTGTTGTAGCGGTGCATGCCGTTGCGGCCGACGAGGAAGAGGTTGTCGAAGCGGTCGAGCCAGCCGCGCAGCTCGTCGAAGCGGTCGTAGGTGCCGAAGTAGGCGGGGTAGGTCTTCGGCATGCGCAGCACCGTGCCGTCGCGCACCGCGGCGGGGTCGGCGATGCGGATGCGGGCGAGCTCGACCTTGGCGAGCTCGATCAGCTCCTCGTCGCTGCGTGACCAGAGCGCGTCGCCTTCGTCGCAGAAGTACTCGAGGCCGACCCACACCTTGCCGGGGTCGGCCACCATCCACGGGCTCCAGTTGTTGAAGATCTGCAGGCGGCCGACCTTGACGCCGGACTCCTGCACGTAGATCCAGTTATCGGGAACGATGTTCATCGGTCCGCTGCCCGCGGGATTCGGCATCATCTTCCGGTACAACAGGCCGACGGTGATGAAATCCCGGTACTCCAGTCCCGCCGCGATTTCGCGCGGGCCGGCCGGCGCCGCCGG
>DATNCU010000057.1:0-11506 GCA_035607145.1 Thermoanaerobaculia bacterium | reverse complement strand
GTCGTTCCCGCGCTGGCGAGCGCAAGGGAGAAATTCACCGCCACCGACGACTGCGCTGGCACCGGTACGGTGGTCTCGCCTACGAGCTGGCCGGTGCCGACCGCGTCCTTCCACAACACCACCCGCGTCGCGCCCACCGCCGTGCGCCCGAGGTTGCGCACCACGGCGGCGATGCCGAGCTGAGTCGGCAGCTCGCTCGGCTGCGCCGGCGTCACCACGACGTCCTGCGCGTCCACCGCGAGATCCGCTCCCAGCGGCGAGGCGGTCACCGTCACGTCGACGCCTCGCTCGTTGTCGTTCTCGCTCAGCTCGGCGAGGGCAGCGTCGGGGTCGGCGCGCGCGATCAGGTGGTGCGCGCCCGGCAGCCCCGAGGTTTCCCAATGCACCTCGATCTCCGCGGTCTGCAGCGGCGCCATGGCCGGAATCGTGACTTCGCCGAGGGCGACCGCCGGGCCGCCGTCGACGGCGCGCAGGAAGCGCACCAGCCCCGGCGGCGCCGGCAGGTTCCCCGAGCTGCGCACGCGCGCCCGCAGTGTCACCGTCTGCCCCTCGAGCGGTTGCGGCGGATCGACGGTGACCGACACCATCTCCCAGTTGGGGAAGGCGATCCGCTGCAGCGCCGTCGCCACCGTCGCCGTGGTGTAGACGCTCCCCTCCCAGCTGCCCGCGACCGTCTGGCGGCTGCGCAGGAAGCCAGCCGCCGCGTCGTGGCCAACGTCGCCGAGCCTGCCCACGTCCATCAGCGCCAGCAGCACGTTGGCGGTGTCGTGCGCCGTCGACGGGCTGTCGCCGAAACCGCCGTCGCCGTTCTGCTTGGTGGCGAGCCACGCGACAGCGCTCGCCGACACCTCGGCGCTCCGCCCAAGCACGTGCAGCGCGCGCAACACGTGGGCCGTCGTCGTGGCGCGGCTCGGCGCTCCGGGATGGTTGCTCCATCCGCCGTCCACCCCCCGGCTTGCGATCAGCGCGTTGCCGGCGGCGATGAGCGCCGGCGAGGTCCCGCCGGGCGCGAGCGCCACCACCGCGAGCGCGGTGTCGAGCGGATCGCTGCGATAACCGGCCGCGAACCCCCAGCCGCCATCGGGGTTCTGCAGCGCCAGCAGACGCGACCTCACCGCCACGGCGTCGCCGCCGAGCGCGGCGACCGCCAGCGCCTGCCGCGCCAGTGAGTCGGTGCTCGCCTCCTGCCGGCCCTGCAACCAGCCGAGCGGGCCGCCGGTGAGACCGGCGAAGGTGGTATCCAGCTGCGCAAGCGTGCTCGCCACCACCGCGGTGTCGCGCAGTTGCGTGCCGCCGCGGTCCAGCCACGATTTGTCGGTCTGCTGCTGCGCCCGCAGCCAGGCGAGCGCATCGGCGATAACCGCCGGGCCGCTGCGGGGCGGACCGCCGTCGATCGGCGGTGGCGAGTCGGGGCCGTTGCCACCTGGCGCCTCCGGGTAGATCTCGATCGCCCCACGGCCGCCGGTGAGGATGGCGAAGCGCGTGATGAGGCTCGCACGCACCCGCTCCAGCGCCGCGATCGCCGGGTCGTCCATTGGCTGGCCGGGCTGCACGAGGTAAAGGAAGGCGATACGGAAGTGGTGCTGCGCGTCGGCCGCGGCCGGCACACGCGGACCCTCGGCGGCGATGACGTCGGCGACGGTGAGCTGGCGCGCGGTCGCCTGGACGCTGGCCCCCGGCTGCGGCAGCCGGTGGCGGTCGACGCCGGGTGCGTCGAGCAGCGCGAACGCCGGCACCTCCTCCGGCGCATAGAAGCCAGCGAGGTAGAGGTCGAGCGGGCTCAAGAAGCGCAACGCGGCGGCGGAGGTGAAGCTGCCGTCCCCGCTGTCCTGCCAATCGTTGCCGTAGAGCACCGAGGCGTCGGAGTCGAGCAGGAAGCTCCAGTGCGACTCGTCGGCGCCGAGCAGCAGCGGGCCTTGCGGGTCACCGTCGAGGGCGACCCGCACGCGCGCCAACCAGCGGTGCGACAGCTCGTGCACGAGCACCGAGAGCGTCCGCTCGAAGCTGGACTCCGTCGGATCGGTGGCCCACGCCGACAGCGGTCCCATGTCGACGTAGCCCTGGAGCTTCCCATCGCTCCCGAAGTCGCTCGCGTAGTCGAACGCTGGGCTGCCGATGCCCTGGGTGTCGTTGCGCACGGCGACGTAGAAAGCGCTCGCTCCCGGCGGTAGCTGATACGGGAACCCTGTGAAGACGACGAGGAAGTCGTAGGCATCGGCGTGCGTGCGCAGGAACTCGCGCGCCACCGCCTCGCGGGCATCGAGGTCGAGCTCGCCGTCGACGATCGCGTCGTAAGGGTGGTCGATCTCGAGGACCGACTGATGGCCGGCGTCGGCGCGGAAATGCACGGGGACGTCGGCGGCGGTCTTCACGCCACCGCTTCGGAGGCCGGCGACGAAAGAGTCGGTACCGTGTGGCGCAGCGTCGGCCCACGCGAGCCCAGGCAGGAGAGCGAGTGCCAGCAGCGCTTGTCCGACGCGGCGAAGCGCCAACCGCGGCCGCGTGGCCGCGAGCGAAGAGACGGCGCCGGCGCTCACTGGGGAGGCGGAGACGGCGAGGGTGAAGGCGTCGGCGCAGGGGCCTGCACGAAGCGGCCATCGCCCGGCGGCGGGGACGCCGCGACGCCTGTGCTAGAGATGGAGGCTGCGGCGGCTGCCCGCGGCACCCGCTTCGCCTCCGCAGGATCGGGCGGAGTCGGCGGCCGCAACTCGACCCCCGACTGATCCGGCGGCGGCACCGCGGACAGCTCCTGGACCCGCGAGTGAGTCTCGCCGGTCTTCACTCGATACACCCAGAGGCGTGTCGAATCCGCGCTCCCCGGGGGTTGATGCTCGATCTCGACGCGGTCGGCGAGCACGCGCCGCAGGTGGTCCCGCTCGTACCCGGGAATCGCCTCTCCGACCGCGACGACTCGCGGCGCGCCCTTCTCGGCGGCGATCACCGCACGCTGAGCGTGCGTGTCGATCGCCAGCAGCCGCAGGACAGGCAGCTCGGCGGCCGGTGGCTCGGCTGCGGCGGGCCCGGGTGCTTGGCCGAGCGCCACACCACTCGCAGTGAACCACAGCAAAGCGAAGCCCCAGCGCCAGCGAAACCGCTGGCCACTGCGTCGCGGCAACCGCGCACGAAACCGGGAAGGCAGGAGGGACCCCCTCTCCGACACGCGGCGTGTTCGACGCCGCCAGTACCAAGCCGGGACCTAGGGGAAAGCCGGCTGGGCAGGTGATGGCGCGCGACGCTACTCGACCCGCTCGCGGCGTGTCAATGGCCGAGACCCACTGCAGGGAAGTGGTACCGGTTCCACAATCGCACCGACTTGCCAAGGCCCGATCCGCCCGCGACAATCGCGGTCCGGGATCCAATCCCTTCGACGACTCCTTGCAGAAGACGAGCGCCATCCAGCAAGCCTTCGAACGCCTGGTGCGCGACCGCGGCGGCGAGCCCGCGCTGTGGTCGCGCGGGGAGGGGCTGCGGCTCAGCTTCGCGGACCTGGCGGCGCGAGTCGAGGCGTGGCGGGCACCACTCGCGGCGCTGCCGCCGTCGCCCGTCGCGCTCGCCACCGGCAACTGCGCCGCGTTCCTCACGCTCTTTCTGGCGCTACGGGCCCGCGGCGTGCCGGTGGTGGCGATGGATGGCGCGCTGCCGCTTGCGGCCCGCCTCGTTCTCTGCCGGAGGTTCGGCATCGGAGCGCTCCTCCACCGCGAGGCCGGCAGTGGCAACCCGCTCGGCGACGGCGTCCACTTGACCACGCTCCCCGACGTCGAGCCCGTCACCGCGCCTGCCGGCACCGCGCTCGTCAAGCTCACCTCCGGCAGCACCGGCGACCCGCTGGGCGTCTGCCTATCCGAGGAGGCGCTGCTCGCCGGCATCGCGCACATCGTCGAGGGGATGGCGATCCGGCCGCGCGACCGCGTGCTGATCGCCATCCCGCTCTCGCACTCCTATGGCTTCGACAACGGCGTGCTGTCGCTCGCCGTGCACGGCACGCCCCTGGTTCTCGAAGGCAGCTTCTACCCCACGCCGCTGCTCGCCGCGCTGGCGGAGGGCGAGATCGACTTCTTCCCCACCGTGCCGCCGCTGGTGCGCGGGCTCGCCGAGACCGATTGGCCGGTTGGCCTGCCGCTGCGCACGGTGATCTGCGCCGGGGCACCGCTGCCGCCGGAGACGGCGCGTCGCTTCCACGCCAGAAGCGGCCGTCACGTCCACCAGTTCTACGGCTCCACGGAGACCGGCGGCATCAGCTACGAGGACGCGCCCGGCGAGCCGGGGGCGGACGGCGCCGTGGGCCGGCCGCTGCCCGGGGTCGACGTGCGCTTCGCGGAAGGCGGCATCGTCGAGGTGGTCTCCGCCGCCAACTTCGGCGGCCACCTCGGGCGCGACCGCGAGCTGACGCGGCGCATCGCCACGCCCGGCGACACCGGCGAGATCGACGCCACCGGGCGACTGCGCCTCACCGGCCGCTCGGCGGACATCTGCAACGTCGGCGGGCGGAAGATCGCGGCGGTGGCGCTCGAGGCAGCGTTGCGCGGCGCCACCGGCGTCGAGGAGCTGGCGGTCGTCGGCGTCGACGATCCCGTGCGCGGCGACCGCATCGTCGCCTTCCTGGTAGCGCGTGGGCGCGAAGTGGACCTCTCGACGCTGCCCAGCGGCCTGCAGCCGCGCGAAGTGCGGCTGGTCGACGGACTTCCCTACACCGAGCGCGGCAAGCTCGACCGGCAGGCGTTGCGGGAATTGGCGCGGAGTCGCGCATGAGCGAGTCGATCGCGAGCGGCAACGGCGACGGTTCCGTGACGTCGGCGTCCGCCTCACGACGCCCTGAGCTACCGCCGGAGCAACGGGTCGTCGTCACCGGCCTCGGCACCGTCTGCGGCTGGGGCGAAGGCATCGAGGCGCTGTGGCAAGGGCTGCTCGGGGCCGGCACCGCCATCCGGCCGTTCCGCCGCTTCGACACCGCGCGCTACCGCACGCAGCTCGCGGCCGAGGTGCCGGGCGAGCTCGGCAATGGCGGCATCCCGGCGCGCAACAACGGCCACGCGGCGCACGCGCGGCTGTCGCTCGCCGACCGCTTCGCCCTCGCCGCCGCCGATGAGGCGCTGGTGCAGGCGGGTCTGCAGCCGCGAGCCGACACCGGAGCGGCCGGAGTCTTCTTCGGCAGCAGCACCGGCGGGATGTGGGAGTCGGAGCGCTACTACGCGCACCTCATCGGCAGCGCGCCGGGACGCGCGCATCTCGGCTGGATCACCTCGCAGCAGTACAACGGCCCCGGCGACGCGGTGGCACGGTGGAGCGGCGCCGGTGGGCCGGTGGAGACGCTCTCCTCCGCCTGCACGTCGGGCGCACTGGCCATCGCCGCCGCCGCCGACGCGCTGCGCGAGGGCGAGGCCGAGCTCGCCATCGCCGGCGGCTCGGACTCGCTCTGCCAGCTCACCTACGCCGGGTTCAACTCGCTGCGCGCCGTCGACGCTGGCCCCTGCCTCCCCTTCCGCCGCGAGCGCGAGGGCATGTCGCTGGGCGAGGGCGCAGCGGTGCTGGTGCTCGAGACGCTCGCGCGCGCACGGCGTCGCGGCGCGCAACCGCTCGCCGAGCTGCTCGCCGGCGCCAGCAGCTGCGACGCCCACCACATGACGGCCCCCGCTCCCGACGGCCGCGGCGCGGTCGCCGCCATCCAGCGCGCGCTCGACGAGGCGGGCATCGCCCCGGACGACGTCGACTTCGTCAACGCCCACGGCACCGGCACGCCGCTCAACGACGCCGCCGAGTGGCAGGCGCTGCTGGCGACGCTCGGCCCGCGCGCCGCGGCGGTGCCGGTGGCGGCGCCGAAAGGGAGCGTCGGCCACCTGCTCGGTGCCGCCGGCGCGCTCGAGGCGGTGGCGACGATCCTCTGCCTTTCCCGCGGCTGCGTGCATCCGACGCCGCCGGGCGGCTCGGTCGACGAGGCGGCACCGGCGCGGCTGGTGCTCGGCCCGCCGGTGCGCGACGAACGACTTCGCGTCGGCCTATCGATCAACCTCGCCTTCGGCGGCAGCAACGCCGCGCTGCTCTTCGAGCGGTGGGATCAGACGCCGCATGGAGGCGCCCCCTGCCCCTAGAGGGGCAGGGGGACGGGGCGACAGGGGTGGAATCGAACCCAGGGGAGGGGGTCGGGAGGGAGGGGGCAGCGCGCTCCGCGCGCGGGGTGGGCGTGGTGGTCACCGGCCTCGGCGTCGTGCTCGCCACCGGAGCGGGCCGCGACTCGCTGGCGACGGCGCTCGCAGCTGGAACGCCGCGCCTCACCGAGGTCGACCGGGGAGCCGGCTACCACGCGCCCGGCACACCGCGATTCGCTGCCCTTGCGCAGCACGTCGACCTCTCAGCGTGGCTGCCCGCTTCGCGCGCGCGCCGACTCTCCTGGCCGTCGCGCTTCTCGGTCGCGGCGGCGGCGATGGCGATCGCCGACGCGGCGATCGATCGCCGCGCCCTCGCCGAGGCGCCGGTGGCAGTCGCCCTCGCCACCTCGTTCGGCACCGCGCGCTATGCCGAGTCGCTGGTGCGCGACATCGTGCTCAACGGACCGGAGGCCGCCTCGCCCGCACTTTTCTCCGAAAGCGTCGCCAACGCGCCGGCGGCGCAGGTGGCGCTCGCCGCCGACGCGCGCGGCACCAACGCCGCGGTGACGCAGCGCGAGTCGGGGCCGCTTCAGGCGGTGCTGCTCGCAGCGCGCGAGGTGCGATTGGGCCGCAGCCGCGTCGCGCTCGCCGGCGGCAGCGAGGAGATCAACTCGCTGGTGCACGCGCTGCTCGGGCGTTTCCGTGCCCTGGCGCCGCCGTCGGAGGCGGGCGAGGTGGCGCGACCGCTCGACCGCCGGCGCGCTGGCATGCTCGCCGCCGAGGGCGCCGTGGTGCTGGTGCTCGAGCGCGAGGACGACGCACGGGCGCGCGGCGCACGTGTGCTGGCGCGCATCGCCGGCGGCGCGCGCGGTTTCGACTCGACGGCGCCGGCGCACGGTTGGGGCACCGGTGGCGAGGCACTGGGTGCCCGGCTCGAGAGCGAGCTCGCCCGCCAGGGCATCGACGTCGGCAGCATCGACCGCATCGTCTCGGGGGCCTCGGGTGCGATGGCCGGCGACCAGCTCGAGGCTGCCGTGCTGCGGCGGGTTTTCGACGGCCGCGTCCCGCCGCTGCTGGCGCCGAAGGGGGTGACCGGCGAGTATGCGGGCGGCCACCTTGCGGCAGGCGTGCTTGCGGCGGCGGGGGCGGGCGCGTGGCCCACGGCCGGCTTCAGCGAGGCCGACCCGCAGCTGGGCGTCGCGCCGCACGTGCCGAAAGACGGCTCCCCACTGCCGCCCGCGAAACGCGTGTTGCTGAGTGCACTCGCCGCCGGCGGCGCCGCAGCGTGGCTGGTGCTCGACGCCGCTTGATGGCGGCGTCGCTCTAGTCCCCGTCCGGCATCGGCTCCGCGCGCTCCAGCTGCCGCAGCTCGGCGCGCACCGTCGCGAGGTCCGCCTCCAGCTCTTCCTGCTCGCGGTTGAGCTGCGACACCTTCTCGGGCGCCCAGCCGGCGCCCGACAGCGAGTCCTCGATGCGCCGCTGCAGCTTGGTGCGCTCCTGCAGCAGCTTCAGCTCGGTCGCACGGAGTCGGAGGATTTTCTGCCTGGCCATTCCCGGTGTACGGCTCCCGACGGGCGGCCGCATTGTATCGCTCGCCCGCGGCGCACTGCATCCGGGAACGCCGCAGGCGCCGCCGAGAAGGACGCGAGCAGCCGGCGGCTACAATCAAGACACGTTCATGACGACTTGGTTGCCGCTCGCCGCAGTCGCGCTGGTGGCGCTCGGCGCGCTGGTGGTGGCGCTGCGCGCGGCGCGCCGCGGCGGTGGCGTCGACGAGTCGCGCCTCGCGCAGACGGTGCGCCACGAACAGGGCCGCCTCGAGCAGGCGCTGCGCGGCGACCTGCGCGCCGGCCGCGAGGAATCGGCGCAAGCGGCGCGCGGCCTGCGCGAGGAGCTGGCGCAAGCCGTCGAGCGCAGCACCGAGAACCAGCTGCGCGCCGTAGCCGAGATGGCGGCGCTGCAGCGCGGCCTGCTGCAGGACAACACCCGCCAGGTGGAGGCGCTGACGTTGGCGACGCAGAGCGCGCTCGAAGGCGTGCGCGCCGCCCTCGATGCGCAGCTGCGCGCCGCGGGCGAGACCGTCCAGGGCCGCCTCGACGTCATCCGCGAGACGGTCGACAACCGCCTCGCCCAGCTGCAGGAGCGCAACGAAGCCAAGCTCGAGGAGATGCGCAAGACCGTCGACGAGCAGCTCCACGGCACGCTCGAGAAGCGGCTCGGCGAGTCCTTCCAGATCGTCAGCGGCCGCCTCGAGGCGGTGCACCGCGGCCTCGGCGAAATGCAGGCGCTCGCCGCGGGAGTCGGCGACCTCCGCCGCGTGCTCACCAACGTCAAGGCCCGCGGCACCTGGGCCGAGGTCCAGCTCGGCGCCATCCTCGAGCAGGTCCTCACTCCCGACCAGTACGCCCGCAACGTGCGGGTCAAGGAAGACTCCGAGGAGCGCGTCGAGTTCGCGGTCAAGCTGCCTGGGCGCGGCGGCATGAATGCCCGGCCGGTCTGGCTGCCGATCGACTCCAAGTTCCCCACCGAGGCCTACCTGCGCCTGATGGCGTCCGCGGACGCGGCCGACGCCGAGGCGGTACAGGCCGGCGTCGCCGAGCTGGTGCGCACCGTGCGCGTCTGCGCCCGCGGCATCGCCGAGCGCTACGTCTCGCCACCGAGCACCACCGACTTCGCGGTCCTGTTTCTGCCCACCGAAGGCTTGTACGCGGAAGTGCTCCGCCAGCCCGGTCTCGTCGAGCAGCTGCAGGACACCTACCGCGTCGTCGTCGCCGGCCCCACCACGCTCGCCGCCCTGCTCTCGAGCCTGCGCATGGGCTTCCGCACCCTCGCCATCGAGCAGCGCGCCAGCGAGGTGTGGAACGTCCTCGGCGCCGTGAAAACCGAGTTCGGCAAGTTCGGCGAAGTCCTCGACAAGGTCAAGCGCCAGCTCAGCACCGCCTCGCGCACCCTCACCGAGACCGGCGCCCGCACCCGCGCCATGGAACGCAAACTCCGCGAAGTCGAAGAGCTGCCGGCGAAGGAGTCATCACGCCTGCTGCAGCTCGGCGACGAAGGCTACGTGCAGCTCGACCTGCTCGACGAAGAGCTCGCGGACGATTTGCCGCCGGGCGACGAGACCGGAACGGGCGACGAGCGACCGCAGCCGCCCGATCGCCCTTCGTGACCGTCTAGTCCACGAACCCGGCCCGCGTACGCACGGCAAACTCGTCGCCGCGGACCTTGACGCGCAGGGGCCGCCAGTTGCCTCGGCCCTTGGCGTCGCGGGGCTGGAAGCCGAGGACGTACTGCTGGCGCAGCTCGTCGATGACCTGGCGGAAGGCGTCGTCGATCTCGCCGAGCTGGCGGATCTTGAGGATGCGGCCGCCGCTCTCGGTGACGGCCTGCTCGAGCAGCCCGTACTGCCGCGCGTTGTCGTCATAGCCGCGCCAGATCGAGGCGTACTTCGGCGCGCCACCGCCCGCCGCGGCCGCCGCCGGGTCGTCGAGGCGCAGCCAGTAGATCATCGCCTGGCTGCGGCGGGCGCGGGCCAGCACCTGCTCCATGTCGAGCGAGCTGCTGACGTCGAGGCCGTCGGAGAGCAGCACGATGACGCGGCGGCCGAGGCGCGGCTGCAGGCGGTTGAGGGCGTAGTAGAGGTGGTCGTTGACTGCCGTGCCGCCGGCGGCCGTCACCTCGCCGAGCGCGCGCTGCAGGGCCGCATCGTCCTTGGTAAAGGTGGTGGCGGCGAGCAGGCGGTCGGAAAAGAAGGCCACCATCGTCTCGTCGTCGGCGCGGGTGCGGTCTACGAAGGCGCGCACGCCGGCGAGCGCCGCCTTGAGCGGCTCGCCCTTCATGCTCTCGGAGGAGTCGAGCAGCAGCACCGAGCTGATCGGCAGGTCGCCGCCGCCGAACGTGGTGATCGACTCGCGGTCGCCGTCGTCGTTGACGATCTCGAAGTCCTTCTGGCCGAGGCCCTGCACCGCCTGGCCGGCGTTGGTGACGCTGACGAAGAGCTGCTGCAGCCGCACGTCGAACGACATGTCCGAGGGGATGCTGCCGGTCTTCACCAGCGCCTCGCCCTTGCCGCCGAGCACGTCCTCGGCCACCGCGCGCACCTGGTGGCCGACGTTGGACTGGCCGACGTCGAAGCGCAGCTTCCACGGCGGCGCCTCGACGCGGCCGGCGCGGGCGCCGTCGACGTAGTAGTCGACCCACTTGAGCGGCACCGGGCTCTTCACCCGCACCGCGAGGTCGACCTCGCCGAAGGCGGGCGTGCCACCGGCCGGGCTGACCAGCTTGATGTCCATGCCGCGTTGGGCGGCGGCGCCGCCACGGGGAACGGCCGGCGTCGCGGCGGCGGCGAGCGCGGCGCCCGTGAGCGCCAGTCCGAGCACCGCGACGAACGGTCGACGAACCGAGCGTGCAGCCTGCACCTTCATGCCTTCCTTCATCCCTTTCATGGCGATCCCTGCTGCGGCACCGCCGCAACGCGCAGCGCGGCGCGTAGCTGCGGCCACTCGCCGGCGACGCGCGCCTCCACCTGCGCTCGGGCGAGCGCGATCTCGGCTTCGGGCGCCGAGTTGTAGTTGTGGCGGCCGGAGGTCTCGGTGCGGCCGGCGGTGACGGTCATGCCGTTTAGCACGGCGATGGCCTCGTCGGGGCGCTGCCGCTCGTCGAAGTAGTAGGCGAGCTGCACGTAGAGCGACTGCAGGCCGATCTGCTCGATACCCTGCTTCAGCAGCGCCTCGGCGCGCTCGTGCTGCCCCTTCTCGTGCGCCAGGTCGGCGAGCTGCTGGCAGGCCAGCGCCGCCACCCAGTGAGCCGCCTTGGCGTCGTTCATCACCTCGGTGAGGATGCGCACCGCGTCGGCCTCGTTGCCCAGGCGGCGCTCGATGATGCCCAGGCGCAGGCGGCCGTGCGCGCTCTCGGGGTGGGCCTTGATCAGCGTCTGCAGCGTCGCCTCCGCCTCCTTGAGCAGGCCGCCCTTCTCGTTGCTGATGGCGGTGCGCAAGAGCGCCAACTCGTTGGTGGGCTCGATCTCCAGCGCCTGCGCCGAGCTGCCGACGCCGGCGAGCAGCTGCGCCGCCACGTGCCGGGTGGCGGCGTCGCCGCCGTTGCCCTTCACCCAGCGCTCCACGAGCTCGGCCGTGAAGATGCGGTTCTGCGCCGCCATCCACGCCTCGTTGCGCGACAGCAGCTCGGCGTCGACCTTGGCGTAGAGGTAGATCAGCGGCAACAGACCCGGGCCCGACCCGAGGGCGCCTTCCAGCCCTTCGCGCTCGACCTGGCGCAACGCCTTGTGCTGGCCGTAGGAGCGCTTGGGCGTCGCCGCCAGCTCGAGGTCGGCGAGCTCGGGCACCACGCTGTCGAGGTCGCCGCCGGCGGCGCGCGCGAGGAGATCGCGGTAGCGCTGTGCGAGCTGCTCGCGGGTCCAACCCTCC
>DATNCU010000043.1:0-7009 GCA_035607145.1 Thermoanaerobaculia bacterium | reverse complement strand
TTCGTTCCTCGTCTGGAACGTCGCCGACGACAACCTGCTGAGCGGCTCGCTGCTCGTCGGCTCGGGCGCCAACCCGACGAGCTGGAGCTTCTTCGCGTCCGCTCCGCTCGACGGACCCACGCCGAGGTCGAGCGTCACCGGCCTCTCTGCAGTCGGCCTGAGCTTCCGCGCCGAAGGGACCGACCTGGCGGGCAACCGCGCGGCGAGCCCACCGGCCCGCGCGCGCGAGCTGCTGGCGCTGACGAAATACGGCGACGACGGGCAGCCGTTGCGCGCGGTCGAGTCGACCGAGACCGGTCCGTTCCAGCCCTCGTCGGAGCGCCTGCGGTTCGGTTTGACCGAAACGGTCTGGGTCCCGCTCGCCGAGCTCTGGGTGCAGTTCCGCCCGCACACGGGTGGGCTCACGCCGTGGCAGCAGCTCCCGGTGGCGGTGTTCGCGCCCGGCAGCTCGACCCCTGCCGCCGCGATCCCGGATGGGCTGCTCGAAGCGACGTGGGACCTCGCCGGCCTGCCGGTCGGCGGCAACCTCGAGATCCGTTTCCGCGCCGTCGACGTCGAGGCGCACGAGTGGATCTCGAACTCGATCGGCGTCTACTACGAAGCGATCCAGCTGAAGGGCTTCCTGTCGGAGGCCCCGGACGACGAAGTGACTGCGGCGACGACGGCCCTCGCGACACGCGCGAGCCTCCCGCTCGACGCCTACGCCGTGATCTTCGGGCAGGAGACGATCGCGGCGCCGCTCGCCGACGTCTCGCTCTACGTCACCAGCCCGAGCGATCCGCGCTACGCCGTACCTCGGCGGCTGCGTGCGGCCGCAGCCGAAGGAGGCATCTTCGTCTTCGACAGCTCCGACCTCCGGGGTTGTCACCGCTATTCGGGCTACCTGGTGGCCCGCACCGAGCCGCAGCGAGACCCGGCGACGGGCGCCACCTCGACGCGGACCTACCAGACGCAGCCGCGGCCGCTCGACGTGCCCTGCCTGGCCCTCGACGAGGTGAAGCAGACACCGGTCTACGCGGCCACGTGCGGTGGCACTCCGCCCGGCCGCATCCGCCACTCGCTTACGCCGCGGAGCCTCGACGGCACGCCCCTCGTGCGGCTGACCATCACGCGGCGCCGCGCCAACGGCTCGATCGAGACCGTCTTCAACCAGAACGGCCCGCTGAGCGGTGCGGAGTACGTCTACGAGCTCGACACCGGTGCCGAGCCGGAGGGCACGTTCCCGCTCACCGTCGAGCTGGTCAACGCCGCCGGCGACCGCGTCCATCGCGGCCTGGTGGCGCACGTGGATCACACGCCGCCGCAGGTATCGCTGACGTATCCACTCGATGGCCAGCGGTTCTGTCGGGGCCAGGGCGTCGACGTGCTCGGCCGCTTCGACGACGCGGGCGGGGGCTCGTGGACGCTGCAGACTTCCGAGCATCGCGAAGGCCCGTGGGAGTCGCCGTCGGCCTCGCCGGGCTCGACCACGCACTTCGCCGGCAAGGTGGGGGAGGTCGACGTCGACCGCGACGGCGACGTCAGCGTCCACCTCGAAGGCTATGACTGGGGCGGCTCCCGCGCCTGCGCCGAAGCCACGTTCTACGTCGACGGCGCCGTGCGCTCGCCGGTCGTGTCGGTGGCACCGGCGCTCTTCTCGCCCAACGGCGACGGCCACGCCGACGAGCTGCAGGTAGCCATCGCCGCCGGCGAGCGGGTGACGATCTCGGAATGGGTCGACGGGCCGAGCGGGCCGCGAGTGTGGACCGCGACCGAGACGCCGGAGCCGGTGACGAGCCTGGCGTTCGGGTGGGACGGGCGCGACAACGGCGGCGCCGTTCTTCCCGATGGCATCCACTACTTCGGCGCCGCCATGCGCGACGCCTGCGGCAATGCGGAGCCGCCCGCCGGCCAGATGCCGCCGCCGGCGCTGTACCGGCGCGTCGAGATCGACACCACGCCGCCCGTGGTCGCCCTCGACCTCGGCGGCGTGGTGGGCGCGGTGCCGCTCTCGCTCGACGTCCGGGGCACCGTCACCGACCTCCATCTCCAGAGCTGGCAGCTCGACGTGGGAGCGGGCAGCGATCCCCAGACGTGGCAGCCGATCTCTAGCGGCGCCGAGCGCCACGCCGGCGACGTCCTCGGCACCTGGAGCACCTACGGGCTCGTCGGCACGTTTACGCTGCGCTTGAAGGCCACGGATGGCGCCGGCAACGCAGCGGAAGCGCGCACCACTCTCAACCCGAATCAGGACTTCTCGCTGCTCGCCGCCTTCACGGCCGAGCCGCGGCTCTTCTCGCCGAACGGCGACGCCCGGCGCGAGGGCGTCGCGCTGCGTTTCACAACGCTCGCCGCGGTGGAGGTCGACCTCGCGATCCGCGACGCGCTCGGCGGCGTCGTGCGCACGCTCGCGGCGGCGCAGCCCTATCCGGCGGGCAACGGCGTCCTCACTTGGGATGGTGCGCGCGATGGCGGCGGCCCGGCTGCCGACGGCGAGTACGAGGCGCGGATCACGGCGCGGCTGCCCGGCAACCCCGGTTCCGCGGAGACGGTTGCGGTGAGGGTCGTGCTCGACCGCAGCGCGCCCGCCGTCGCGCTCAGCCGTCCCGCCGCCGACGGCGCGGTGCGCCCGCTCGACGGCATCGCCGGCACGATCGCCGACGACCATCTGGCGCTGTGGGTCCTCGAAATCGCCGCCGCCGGTGCGAGCCCGGCGTGGACGGAGCTCGCGCGCGGCGTCTCGCCGGTCGCTGACGCCCTTCTCGCGCCGCTCGCCGGCTGGCCCGACGGCAGCTACCAGCTGCGGCTGACCGCCCGCGACGCGGCCGAGAGCGAGGCGGTGCTGCTGCGGCAGTTCCAGATCGACTCGGCCCTGCCGGTAGTGTCGCTCGACGCGCCGTCCGCGGGCGTGGTCCTCGGCCCAGCGCGCGGGCCCGTCGAGGTGCGCGGCAAGGTCGAGGACGCATCGCTTCTCGAGTGGCGCCTCGAAGCGGCGCCCGTCTCTTCGCCCGATGCATGGGTGACGATCGCGAGCGGTGCGACCGTCGGCGCTGCGGGCGCGCTGACGGTGCCGTGGAACCTCACGGGTGTGGCCGACGGCGACTATCAGCTACGGCTAAGCGCCGTCGACCGCGCCGGCAGCCGTGCCGAGACCGTGCGCGTCGTCACCGTCGACGCTACGCCGCCGGCCGTCGCCATCGCGCAACCGGCCGCGGGCGGCTACGTGCGAGCGGCGCAGCCGATCCTCGGTCAGGCGACCGACGCGCACCTCGACCACTACGAGCTGGCGCTTGCGCCGTCGGGCAGCGGGCAGTGGTCGTCCATCGGCGTCGGCACGACGGCTGTTCCGGCCGGCGGACCGCTGCTCGACTGGTCGGCGTTGCCACCCGACGGCGCCTACGACCTGCGGCTGCAGGCGGTCGACCGCGCCGGCAACGCGACGATGGCGACGGTGGCGATCCAAGTCGACACGCAGCCGCCGGCGGCGCCCACTGGTCTCGCGGCCACCGTGCACGACGGCCGCGACGTGACGCTCGCATGGAACGCCAACGCCGAGCCGGACCTCGCCGGCTACGCGGTCTACCGAGACGGCGTGCGCCTCAACTCCCAGCTGCTCGCCGCTCCCGGCTTCGAGGATCCGAACCTCGCGGAGGGGCGCCACCGCTATCGCGTGACCGCATTCGATCGCGCCGGTGGCGAGAGCACGCCCTCGGCCACGGTGGAAGCGGTCGTCGACCTCTCGGCGCCTTCGGCGGCGCTCTTCGCGCCGCTCGCCGGTGCGTGGGTCAGCGGGCTCGTCGAGGTGCGCGGCACCGCGGCGAGCGCCGACGATTTCAAGGAGTACCGCTTGTCGGTGGGCGTCGGTGACGGCGCCGGCGGCTGGCAGCTGCTGCGCCGCTCGCCGCAACCGGTGCACGCCGGCACGCTCGGCGCGTGGAACAGCCTCGGAGCCGTCGAAGGTCAGGGCTACACGCTGCGCCTCGAGGCCGAGGACCTCGCCGGCAACGTCGCCGAGGCGCGTGTGGCGGTGACCGTCGACAACCTCGCGCCTGCCGCGCCCAGCGGGCTCGTCGCCGTGCTCGCGGGTGCGCGAGACGTGAACCTTGCCTGGGCCGCCAATGCGGAGACCGATCTCGCCGGCTACCTGCTCTACCGCGGTAATCGCCTGGTCAATGCGCCCGGACCGGTTGTCGGCAGCCTGGCTCCCTACCTGCTGGCGGCAACCAGTTACCACGACGCGGCGGTGCCCGACGGCGCGCACGACTACACGGTGCTAGCGATGGACCGCGCCGGCAATCTCAGCCCACCGTCGGCGCCGGCGCACGTCGAGCTCGACGAGCACGCGCCGCACGCCATGATGGTGTCGCCGGCAGACGGAGCCCGCTTCGAGGCGGCGCTTTATGTCGTGGCCACAGTTGCCGACAGCGACGTGCGCGACGTCCGCTTTGAGTGGCGCACCGCAGGCGCGGGTGGATGGACGGCGATCGGCACCGCCGATGCCAGCGCGCCGTACGAGGCGCTCTTCGATCCGGCCGCGTTCGCTCCTGCGTTGGAACATGGCGACTACGAGCTGCGGGCGGTCGCCACCGACCTCGGCGAACGCGTGGACCTGGCGCCGACCGCGGTGCACGTTACCTACACGGATCTCACCGCTCCCATGGCCCCGGCAGGCTTGACGCTCCAGATCGACGGCGGCGATGCACACTTGGCGTGGGCGGCGAGCGAGGCGGAAGACCTCGCCGGCTACGACGTCTACCGCCGCTCCGGCGACGGCACGGAGACACGGCTCACGGCCGCGGCGATCGTGACGACTTCCTACGTCGATAGCGGTCTCGCCGACGGCGATTACACGTACTGGGTGACCGCCGTCGACGAAGACGACAACGCCTCGTCGCCTTCCGCCGAGCGCAGCGGCCGGGTGTACGCAGCCACGCTGGAGCAGCCCTTCTCGCCCGTGCTCGCAGCCTCCACCTCGCTTGCCGGAACCGGTGCAGCCGACGCACACGCCATGGGCACGGTGGCAACCGACGGCGGCACCAGCACGCTCCCCGACGCCCCCACCGACGGCGACGGCAACTTCAGCTACTCCGCGCTGCCGCTGACGACAGGCGACAACCGCTTCACCGTGCGCGCCATCGACGCCGATGGGAACCGCAGCAAGCCCGCGTCGGTGCGAGTCGTGCGCGGCGTTCGCCCCGCGCCGCCCACGGCTCTCGCCGCGACGGTCGACGATCACGAAGGCACCATCACCTGGCAGCCGAGCGCGACCCCGGGCGTGATCGGCTACTTGGTTTACGACGAAGGCCACTCACTGATCGCGCCGGTGCCGGTGACGCCGCTCACCGCCACCGCCTCGCGCGACGACAGCTATGCGCCGGCGAGCGCCGCGGTCGACGGCGACCTCGACACGTACTGGGGCAACCCGGACGAAGGTTCCCGCGGCGACTGGCTCGAGGTGGGCTTGGGCGGCCAGCACCTCGTCACCGGCATCGCCGGCAACCTGATGGCGGAGCAAGGGCTGGCCCTCCAGGGCTGGGACGGCGAGGCGTGGATCACGCTCGCCACTCACGTCACGCCGCCGTACCCGGTCGACGTACAGATCGACCTGCCGCGGCCCTACCGCACCGACCGGCTGCGCCTGCTCATCCTCGGCGATGCTCCCTGGATCGGCGTCTGGGAGCTGCAAGTCCGCGAGCGGCCGCTGGTCGCCGGCGCCAGCTTCAACACCCACTTCGACTGGGACGGCGTCCACCCCATCACCGTCACCGCCTGGAGCGACCTCGGCTTCGAGAGCAACCCCGCGCCGCTGGCAGTCCCCGTCGGCGACGCCACGCCGCCCGACCCGGTGACGTTGAGCGCCACCGTCGAGGGCAGCCGCGTCCACCTGGCCTGGACGGCGAGCACCGCCGCAGACCTCGAGCAGTACGACGTCTACCGCGACGGCGCGCGCATCTTCGAGCACCTCGACCTCGCCGACCGCACCTACGTCGACGCGCGGCCCAACGGCACCTACCGCTACTTCGTCACTGCCGTCGACCATGCCTACAACTCGAGCGCGCACTCGAACGAGGTGGAGGTCACGGTGGCCGATTCGACGCCGCTGTCGGCGCCCACCATCACCTTCCCGGCCAGTCCCGGCGAGGTGGCGACGGCGGCCGAGCCGCGCGTCGCGATCTCGGGGCTTGCCAAGCCCGGCGTCGACGTGGGCCTGCGCCGCGGCGCCACCTTCGCCGGCGCGACGCGTGCGTTGGCGGACGGGGAGTGGAGCGACGAGCGCGGCGAAGGCTTCTACCGCAACCTGCCGAGCCTGTCGCCCGACGGCCGCAGCCTGCTGGTGCCTTTCGAGAGCGGCCTCGACCTGCAGGACGTGGCCACCGGCGACAGCGTGCGCATCGCCAACGACGTGGAGAGCCCGTACTGGTCGCGCGACGGCTCGCACCTGCTCTACGTCAGCGCGCACGTGCTCTACCGCTACGACGTGGCGAGCGCGACCTCCACCGAGGTGTTGCGCGAGAGCTGCCTCAACGCCGGCGTCGAGCTACCGGACGGCAACTTGCTCGCGATCGCCTGCCCCGGCGGTGTGTACGCGCTGTGGCGGGTCGATCTCGACGACGACTCGTGGGAGCAGCTGCTGTCTTTCCCGCCGGGCGCCGAGATCCAGTGGGAGACGCTGCAGGTGGCCCCAACCGGACGGCACGTCGCCTACTACCGCGCGACGCCGACCGCGGGCTTCGAGGTGCTCGACCTCGTCACCAAGACCGTCGTCGCGCTGGGCGACAGCCCGGTGGCTGACAAGCCGTCGTGGTCCCCAGACGGGCAGTCGCTGCTTTACACGCGGCTCGCTCCCAACGGCCGCGTCGACAGCTGGCGTTACGACCTCGGCGGCACGGCGCGGCAGCTCACCATCGGGCCGGAGCATCGGTTCTCGCCGCAGTGGGCGCCGGACGGACGTGCGTTCGTCTCGGTGGCGCCGAGCACGGCGGTCGTCTTCGAGGACTTCGCCACCGGCATCGCGACGCCGGTGCCGATC
>DATNCU010000020.1:0-2064 GCA_035607145.1 Thermoanaerobaculia bacterium | reverse complement strand
GCTTCGTCGACAAGGAGCCGCTCTTCCACCTGGCTCTGATGCCGTTTGCCGGCCTGCCCCTGGAGACGGCGACGCTGCTCGGCACCCTGCTCGGTCAGCTCGTCATCGTCGGCGCCTTCGCCTGGGCGTTCTGGACGCTGCGCGTGCCGCACGCGAGCTGGCTGCTGCTCGCGCTGCCCGCGCTCGGCTCGCTCTTCCTGGCGCGCCTCCTCACCTGCAGGCCGCACCTCTTGCTGATCGGCGGCGCGGTGCTCGTCATCGCGCTGCTCGCCGCCGAGCGCTGGAAGAGCCTCTTCGTCGTCTCGGCGCTCTTTGGCCTCAGCCACATCGCGGGTTGGATCGGCGTGCCCATGGCGGTGCTGTGGGCGCTAAGCGGGCTGGTGGTGCGCGATGGCGCGGATGGCGCGGACCGCCGCAAGGTGCCCTGGCAGCCGGTTGCGGCGGCGGCCGGTGGCTGGCTCGCCGGCCAGCTGATCCACCCCGCGTTTCCCGCCAACTTCGTGATGATCGCGGTGCAGAGCTTCGTGGTGCCGTTCCAGGCCACGACGGGCGCGAGCGCCGCCCTACAGACGCAGCTGGGAACCGAGCTCAAGCCCCCCGGCTTCGACCTCGCGACCGAGCAGTGGCCGGCGCTCCTGCTAGGCGCGGTAGTCCTGTTCGCTCTGCTGCGGCACGCGGCGCTACGCAGCCGCGCCACCTTGACCGCTGGCGCATTCGCCGTCGCCTTCCTGCTCGCTGCGTTCCAGATCCGCCGCTTCTTCGAGCTCGGGGCGCCGCTCGCGCTGCTCGCCCTGGCGCTGCTCGTGCGCGAGCGCGAGCTGCGGCAGGTCGACGGCTGGTTCGCGCGCGGCGCGTTCGGCACTGCCGCGGTTGCGCTGACGCTGGCGCTGCTCTCGACGTTCGCGATCAACCGCCGCTACGACACCGGCAAGTGGTCGCCGCCGCGACAAATGGCGCAGTGGCTGGGCGAGCACGGCCAGCCGGGCGACCGCGTGTTCACGGCGGAGTGGGCCGACAGCTCGCCGCTCTTCTACTCGGCGCCGCAGCTGCAGTCGATGGTGGCCGTCGACTCGACCTTCTTCTTCCAGAAGGATCCGGCGCTCTTCTCCGCCTATACGAAGATCGTCGAGGGCAAGCAGACGGACGCCTTGCGCACCATCCGCGAGCGCTTCGGCGCCCGTTGGGTCAGCGTGTGGAAGGCGTTCCCCACCTTCGGCAGGCAGCTGCAGCGCGAGGGTGGCGTGATCGCCTACAACGACCCCGACTACGTCGTCTTCGACCTCGGGCCGCCGCCGGCGGGGACGCCGCGCATCGATCCTCGCCGAGCGCGCTCGGCAGACGTGCACTGAGGCGCGCGTGACGGCGGCTGCGCCCGACGCGCCGGCGACTCGCCGCCGCTCGCTGCTCGCGCTCGTCGGCGCCGCCGCGGCGGTGCTGGCGATCGGCGCCTGGCTGCGCTTCGAAGCGCCGCAGCCCTGGTCGTACGACGAGTACTACCACCTCGGCCTCGCGCGCGAGATGCGCTCGCATTTGCGCATAGCCTCGTTCTGGTGGACACCGTTCTCCACCCTCTACGACCGCTTCGTCGACAGCACACCGCTCTTCCACGTCGTGCTGATGCCCTTCGCCACGCTGCGGCTCGAGCTCGCCGCCGGGCTCGGCGTGGTGCTCGGGCAGCTCTTCACGGTGGGTGCGTTCGCCTGGGCGCTGTGGTCGATGCGGGTGCCGCGGCCGTGGTGGTTCGTGCTCGCGCTGCCCGGTCTAGGCACGCTCTTCCTCCAGCGGCTCGAGATGCTGCGGCCGCACGTCTGGCTCATCGGCTTCACCGTGCTGGTGATCGCGCTGCTCGTCGAGCGGCGGTGGAAGTCGCTGCTCGTCGTCTGCGCGCTCTTCGGACTCACGCACACCGGCGGCTGGATCGCGGTGCCGATCGCGGCGCTGTGGTCGCTCGCCGGTCTCGTCGTGCGCGACGAGCGCGAACGGTTCGGCGGCGGTCACGGAAGCGCCGGCGCAGCGGCAGCCGGCGCGCCACCAGCATCGTCGGCTGTGTCGCGATCGCTCGCG
>DATNCU010000013.1:0-2271 GCA_035607145.1 Thermoanaerobaculia bacterium | reverse complement strand
GATCTTGCTGCACGTCAAGACCCGTTACCGCGTGCCGCTGATGCCGGTGCTCGACCTCTTCGCCGCCGCGACTGCGGTCTGGTGGTGGACGCGGCGGCCGCGGCGCGGCGCGGCGGCGTGGGCGGCGGGAACGGGCCTCGCGGCGCTGCTGCTCTTCCTCGCCTTCGGCGGCCGCTAGCGCGCGGCGCGCTCCTCCTCGGCGCCAGCGAATTGCCATCCGGGGGGTAGGATTGTGTCGATGCCTTACTTTCCGCGTCACGCAGCGGCGTGGCTCTGTGCCAGCCTCGTCGCCGCCGCGGCCACGGCCGCGCCCGTTTCCTCGGCGGGGAGCGCGCGTTTCCGCATCGACGTGCGCGACGACGCCGTCTACGGGATCTCGTACGGGGCGCTCGCCAAGGCGGGCCTCGCCGGTCAGCCGGCGAGCTCTTCGCTGGCGCTCACCAACCGCGGCACGCCCGTGCCGCTGTGGGTGGAGGACGGCGGCGACGGCCGCTTCGGCCCGGGCGATCGTCTCGAATTCGTCGGCCGCCACCTCGCCGGCACGGTGACTTACCGCGATCCGTACTCGGCCTTCAACGTCTACGTGCTCGACGTCGAGGCCGCGGCGCCGGCGGCGACTGCGGCGACGACGACCGACGAGGCCGCCGCCGGAGCGGTCGCCGCCGCCGCCGTCACCACCCCGGCGCTGCTCTCCGGCCAGCACCTCGAGCGCGACGTGCTCCTCCTCCGCTACAACGGCGAGCAGGACCACCAGCAGGAGCTGTGGTACTGGGCGAAGCTGACGCAGATCGACGCGCAACCGTTCCGGCAGACGCTCGACCTCGCCGACCTCGACGTGGCGAGCGCGCGCCCGGTGGAGGTCCGCCTCCGTCTCCGCGGCTGGTCGCGCCCTTTCGCCAAGCCGCAACCGGCGACGCCCGACCACCGCGTCGAGGTGAGCTTCGACGGCAAGCCGCTCGGCAGCGGCGAGTGGAACAACGTCGACGGCGCCTACGACCTGCAGCTCCCCGCTCTCGCCGCCGCGTCGCTCACCGCCGGCCCGCACGAGCTCACGGTGAAGGTGCCGAAGCGGCCCGGCACCGGCGGCAACCCCCTCGTCGACGTCCTCGTCGTCGACTGGATCGAGGTGCTCTTCCCGCGCATCCCCAAGCTGCGCGCCCAGCAGCAGCGCCTCGAGCTCGCCGGCGACTCGCCGCACCTGCGGCTGCTCGCGCCCGGCCACCAGCGCGTCGTGCTCTACACCGAGACCGGCGTGCGCCGCGTCGGCCGCGCCGGTGACGGCGGCAGCTTCGGCTTCGGCGCCGTCGGCGCGGGCGGCCTCGACCTCGTCGTCGACGGCAAGCTCGCCACTCCCGCCGCCGTCGAACGTGACGAGCCGTCGACCCTTCTCGCCAACGACCGGCAGGCCGACTACCTGGTGGTCACCACGCCGCAGCTGCGGCCGGCGCTCGCACCGCTGCTCGAGCTGCGCCGCGCGCAGGGGCTCGCGGTCGCCGTCGCCGACGTGCAGGACGTCTACGACGAGTTCAGCCACGGCATCCCGCACCCCGAGGCGTTGCGCGCCTTCGTCAAGCACGCCTACGAGCAGTGGTGGCGGCCGGCGCCGCGCTTCCTGCTGCTGGTCGGGGATGCGAGCTGGGACCTCGGCGAGCACCCGGATGAGGACCACTACCCCGACGCGGTCTACAACCCCGGCCACGGCACCGCCTTCGCCCACATCGGCAGCACCGCCTACGCGCCCGACCAGCGCCTGCATCGCAACCTGATCCCGACCTGGAGCTCGAACACCTACGACGGCCACGCCGCGAGCGACAACTGGTTCGTCTCGATCGACGGCGACGACGAGAAGCCCGAGCTCGCGGTGGGGCGCTTCCCGGTGGTCACCGCCGCCGAGGTCGCCGCCATCGTCGACAAGATCGTGCGCTACGAGAAGGCGCCGCCGCCCGGAGACTGGCGCAGCCAGGTGCTGTGGATCAGCAACGAGGACGTCGGCTTCCAGACCATGAGCGACCGCCTCGCCACCCACCTCGCCGAGCAGGGCTTCGCTGCCGAGAAGGTCTACGCCAAGGCCGGGGTGACGGCGAGCGAGGCCGACCAGGCGGCCATCCGCGACGCCCTCGGCCGCGGCTCGCTGCTGGTGCACTTCGTCGGCCATGGCGGCCGCTTCATCTGGCGCACCGGGCCGCCGGACTGGACCAAGCACCGCGACCTCTTCAACCTCGACGACGTCGACAAGCTGGCACCCAACGAGAAGCTGCCGGTGGTGCTCGC
>DATNCU010000731.1:0-7940 GCA_035607145.1 Thermoanaerobaculia bacterium | reverse complement strand
CGGTTCGACTAAGGTGAGAACCAGCGGTCCAGCCGACCGCACAACCACGATAAGGGGATTGCGATCATGGCAAGCGAGCTCGAGACGTTCTTGCGGGTGTGGGACGAGGAGGCGACGAAGACCGCCGCGCTGCTGCGGTGCCTTCCCGAGGGCTCCTACGACTTCCGGCCCGACCCCAGCGGCCGTTCGCTGGGCGAGATGGCGTGGCACCTGGCCGAGGGCGACGCCTACATGAGCTTCTTCGTCGAGCGGCGGGCCTTCGACATGGGCGGCGCGCGCCCGCCGGGCATCGAGCGGCCGCGCGCCATCGCCGAGCTGGCGCCGGGCTTCGAGCGCGTCCACGCCGAGGCGGTGGCGCGCATCCAGAAGCTCTCGCCCGCCGACCTCGGCACCCAGGTGCGGTTCTTCGACGGCAGCGAGCGGGCGATCGGCTCGATCCTGTGGGAGGGGATCGTTTTCCACCTCATCCACCACCGCGCGCAGCTGTCGCTGCTCTGCCGCCTCGCCGGCGGCGTGAGCCCCGGCATGTACGGCCCCAACCGCGAGCAGATGGCGGCGATGCGGGCGGCGCAAGAGGCGCAGGCGCTGAAGGCCGAGCCCGTCGCGGCGCAGCCGAGCTAGAGTTGCGCGCTTCGCGATGATCGGCGCCCGGCGATGCCTCGCCGGGCGCCACGATTTCCCTGGTGGAGAAGCGCCGATGGCGAAGACCGACTTCCGGACCGTCGACGAGTACCTGGCCACGCAGCCGCCCGCCGTGCGCGCGGTGCTCGAGCGCGTGCGGGGCGCCATCCGCCGCGCGTTGCCCAAGGCCGAGGAGGCGATCAGCTACCAGATCCCGGCTTACAAGGTCGACGGTGCCGTTGCGCTGTACTTCGCCGGCTGGAAGGAGCACGTCTCGATCTACCCGGTGTCGGCGGCGATGATCGCCGCCTTCGGCGACGAGCTCGCGCCCTACGTCGCGAGCAAGGGGACGCTGCGCTTCCCGCTCTCCTCGCCCGTGCCATTGCGCCTCATCGGCCGCATCGCGAAGGTCCGCGCCGCGGAGACTGCGGAGAAGAAGCGCGCGAAGCCGAAAGCGGCGCCATCGAAACGCGGCGCGAAGGCAAGCGCGAAGCCGGCCGCGAAACGCGCATCGGCCTCGCGGCCCAGACGCTAGAGCCAGCTCAGCACTGGGCTGGCGCGGCCTGCATCTGCTTCCGCGCCGCGTTGGTCGCGTCGGACTCGGGGAAGCGCGTCGTCAGCTCGCCGAACGCCTTCTCCGCCTCGGCGCGGCGGCAGAGGGCGCCGTTGGCGACCACCAGCCCGAACAACGCCACGTCCGGCCGCTCGAGGTCGGCGATCTCGAGCGCCCGCGCGAACTGCTCGCGCCCGCGCTGGGCGTCGGCGAGGTTCACGTAGTCCCACCCCAAGGCCACGTGGACGTCGCCGCGCGCCTTGGCGTCGCCCTTGGCGCCGGGGCTCTTCAAAGCCCGCTCGTAGTACTGCGTGCTGGCGCCGAGGAACTTGTGCTGGAAGTAGAACGCGCCCAGCCCGCGCAGGGCGGTGAAGCTCTTGCCGTCCTTCTCGAGCTCGGCGATCCAGGGCGCGACGGGGGCGAAGTCCTCGGGAATCTGGCTCAAGATGAGCTCGAGCTGACTGGTGTCGCCGAAGCCGACGACGGCGGCGATGGAGTTGCCCCAGGGGTCGAGCACGATGACGGCGGGGAGGGCGCTGACGTTGTGCTGGCGCGCGAAAAGCTTGTTGCGATCGAAGTCGACACGCACGGTGGTGAGGCGCCGCGAGCGCTCCGCGACGTCGGAGCGGCTCCAGAAGTCGCGGTCCATGGCCTTGCAGGGGGCGCACCAGTCGGCCCAGAAGTCGAGCAGCACGGCGCGGCGCTCGGTGCGCGCGGCGGCGAGAGCGCGGTCGACGTCGGTCTGCCAGGCCATCTCGGCCGCGGACGCGGCGGCGCCGAAGAGCCAGAGCAGGACGGCGAGCAGCGCGGCGGCGCGCCTCGACATGCCCACAACTCTAGACCATGCCGCTCGGGACCACGCCGCGTGGCGCGAGGTCAATTCCAGGGCAGCCCGCGGAGGGGGTCGAGGTTGACGTTGCCGCCGGAGAGGACGGCCACCACCCGCGAGCCGGCGGGGAGCTTCACCAGCCCGGCGAGCAGCGCCGCCACCGGCGCCGCGGCCGCACCCTCGACCACCAGCTTGCAGCGCTCCATGATCCACACCACGGCGTCGAAGATCTCGCGGTCGGGGAGCGCGACGACCTCGTCGACGAAGCGTTGCACGACGGAGAAAGTGATCTCGCCGGCGCGGCGCACGCGCAGGCCGTCGATCACCGTGCGGCAGTCGATCGTCTCCAAGCGACCCGCCTCGAGGCTGCGTTTCATGGCGGGACCGTCGGAGGACTCGACGCCGATGACGCGTGCCCGCGGGTTGTGCGCCTTGACCGCCATCGAGACGCCGGAGATGAGGCCGCCGCCGCCGATGGGGACGACGACGACGTCCACCTCCGGCCAGTCCTCGACGATCTCGAGGCCGAGCGTGCCCTGGCCGGCGATCAGCTCGGCGTCGTCGAAGGGGTGGACGTAGGTGAGGCCCTCGGTGCGGACGAGCTCCTTGGCCTTCTCGTTGGCCTCGTCCCAGATGGTGCCGTGGAGCACCACCTCGGCGCCGTAGCCGCGCGTCGCGGCGATCTTCGACGGCGTCGCGTTCTCCGCCATGCAGACGACGGCGCGGATGCCGTGGATCTTCGCCGCCAGCGCCACGCCCTGCGCGTGGTTGCCGGCCGAGGAGCAGACGACGCCGCGCCGCTTGTCCTCCTCCGACATCAGCGCGAACTTGTTGAGCGGGCCGCGGATCTTGTACGAGCCGACGCGCTGGAAGACCTCGGCCTTGAGGCGGACCTCGTGGCCGGTGAGCTCGCTGAGCTGGCGCGAGGTCAACAACGGCGTGTGCTTGACGTGCGGCGCGATACGGGCGCGGGCGGCGCGGAAGTCGTCGAGGCCGAGAGTCAATGCGTCGAGCGTGAGCATGGCGGGAGCGTACAACGGCGTCCGCGGCGGTTCCCTCGCGCGACTCATCGCGGCTCATCGTGCTCGCCGCAACGCAGCCGCTCGTGCGGTGCGCGCGTCGTATCCTCCGCGCATGCCGCGCACCACCCTCGCCCTCGCCTCGCTGCTCCTAGCGCTCGGCGTTCGCGCCGCCCTCGCCGCGCCCGCCGAGACCGCGCCGCCGTTCGACGAGGCCTTCATCCGCCAGTTCGCCGCCACCTACGCCTTCCGCCTCGGCACGCCGCAGGAGACGGCGATCGCGCCCGACGGCGACGTGCTGTTCACCCGCACCGGCCCGCGCAGCTTCGTCGGCGACCTCTACGAGCGTGATTCGCAGAGTGGCGAGGTGCGCCGCGTCCTCAGCGCCGAGACCCTGCTCGGCGGCGGCGAGGAGCAGCTCTCGGCCGAGGAGAAGGCGCGCCGCGAGCGCATCCGCCAGGCGACGCGCGGCATCGGCGGCTTCGAGCTGTCGAAAGACGGCGCGCGCCTCTTGGTGCCGCTGTCGGACCGGGTTTTCCTCGTGGAACGCGATCCGGTAAAGGGTACGAGCAGCGGCAAGGTGACCGAGCTCGACACCGGCGACGGCTTCCCGTTCGATCCGCAGCTCTCACCCAAGAGCGACCGCGTCGCCTTCGTCGTCGACGCCGACCTCTGGGTGATCGACGCGCGTGCCGGCGCCAAGCCGCGGCGGCTCACCACCCGCCCCTCGCCGACGATCGAGCACGCCGTCGCCGAGTTCGTCGCCCAGGAGGAGATGGACCGCACGCGCGGTTATTGGTGGTCGCCCGACGGCACCCGCATCGCCTACCAGCGCAACGACGTCTCGAAGGTCGACACCCTCTACGTCGCCGACCCGGCGCACCCCGACCGCGCGCCGACGCCGTTCCGCTACCCGCGCGCGGGCACCGCCAACGCCGAGGTGACGCTCGGCGTCGTGCCGGTCGCCGGCGGCGAGACGCGCTGGATCGAGTGGGACCACGCGCGCTGGCCGTACCTGACGCGCGTGCATTGGCCTGATCGCGGGCCGCTGACGCTGGTGGTGATGAACCGCGCGCAGACCGAGCTCGCCATCCTCGCCGCCGACGAGTCGACAGGGAAGACGCGCACGCTGCTCACCGAGACCGACCCGGCGTGGCTCGACCTCCCCGACCGCGAGCTGCCGCGCTGGCTCGCTGACGGCAGCGGCTTCCTGTGGGCGAGCGAGCGCTCCGGCTCCTGGCAGCTGGAGCTGCGCAAGGCCGACGGCTCGCTCGACCGCGAGCTGCTGCCCGCCGGCTTCGGGCTGCAGCGCTACGCCGGCTTCGACGACTCAACCGGCACTGCGTGGGTCATCGGCTCCGCCGACCCTACGCAGGCGCAGGTGTGGCGGGTGCCGCTGCATGGCGAGCCGCAGGCGGTCACTCGCGAGGTGGGGCTGCACGACGTCGAGGTGGCGCGCCGCGGCGGCTGGGCGGTCACCGTGTCCGCGTTCGCCGACGGCAGCAAGCGCTGGGACGTGCGGCGCCCCGACGGCATGGTGGCGGGGGAGCTACCGGCGGTGGCCGAGGAGCCCCCTTGGCTGCCCAGCGTCGAGTGGACCACGGTGAAGGCGGAGGGCCGCGACTTCCACGCCGCGCTGGTGCGGCCACGCGCCTTCGAGACGGGCAAGCGCTACCCAGTGCTCGTTCACATCTACGCCGGTCCGACGTCGCAGATGGTGCGCCGCTCGCCGCGCGGCTACCTGCTCGACCAGTGGTACGCCGACGCCGGCTTCGTCGTCGTCTCGATCGACGGCCGCGGCACGCCCAACCGCGGCCGCGACTGGGAGCGCGCCGTCCACAAGGACCTCATCTCGGTGGCCCTGCAAGACCAGGCCGACGCGCTGCGCGCGCTCGGCGAGAAGTACCCCGAGCTCGACCTCGCCCGCGTCGGCATCTACGGCTGGTCCTTCGGCGGCTACGCGAGCGCCCTGGCGGTGCTGCTGCGCCCCGACGTCTACCATGCCGCCGTCGCCGGCGCGCCGGTCACCGACTGGACGCTCTACGACACCTTCTACACCGAGCGCTACATGCAGACACCGCAGGAGAACCCCGAGGGCTACAAGAACAGCAGCGCCATCGCCCACGCGGCCGAGCTGACGCGCCCGCTGCTCGTCATCCACGGCACCGCCGACGACAACGTCTACTTCGCCAACAGCCTCGGCCTCGTGCAGGCCCTCTTCCGCGCCGGCAAGGAAGTCGAGCTGCTGCCGGTGTCGGCCACCCACATGACGCCCGACCCCGAGGTGGCGCTGGCGCTCCACCGCAAGCAGCTGGCGTTCTTCCGCGAGCACCTGCGGTAGGCGGCGGTGGCGCCGCGGCGTGTGCGGCGCCGCGCCGTCAACGCTTCCGCGCCGCGAGCTTGCGGACGACCAGCGGTCGCGTGATGTCGCGCAGGGTGTCCTTCCCCACCCAGCGCGCGGTGGCGTCGGGCGAGGCGGCCAGTCGCTGCGCCAGCTCCAGCGCCGCCGCGTGGAGCGCCGGGTTGCGATGGCCGATCCCGCGCAGCGCCCAGCTGACGCCCTTCTTGACGAAGTTGCGCTCCTCGGTCGCGGCTCGCTCGACGAGCGGCAGGCAGCGGAGGAACGCCTCGTCCGGCGCACCCTTGTCGTGCGCCGCCACCGAGGCGAGCAGTGCGAAGGCGGCTCGCTTCTCGAACTCGTCCTTGCGCTTCGCCCACTGTGCCACCTTGGCGAAGGCGTGCGGCGTCTTGTCGAAGAGGTGGAAGCAGAGCGCGTCGCAGATCGCCCAGTTGTCGAAGTCGCGGCACCAGCGGTCCATCTGTGCCGGGGTCACGCGCTCGGGCTCGTCGACGAAGGCGGTGAGCATCCGCGCCTCGTACCAACCCGTGTCCCACAGGGCGAGCGCCAGCTCGTGGTCGCGGCCGAGCTGCTTGCCGAGAGTGCGCAGCGTGCCCACCGAGACGCCGAAGACCTTCTCGGCGACGATGCCGTAGCGCGCCATGCCGTCGCGGTTGCGGCTGCTGCCCTGGCGTTCGAGCCGTGCGAGCACGTCACGCACGACAGCTGCCGTGTCCCTCTCCGTCGCCGCGCGCGCGGTGGCGCCGGTGCGCTTCGTCCTTGCCGGCACGATGGCGGGAGCGTAGCGCAGGGCGTACGAGCGGGCGCCATTGCACACGGAATCTGTGTGCCGCTTCACCGCATCGGCGCTCCCGACTGCCGATAATCAGGTGGAGACCGCGGCGCGCTCGTCATCGCATTGGCGGTGCTCGCGGCCCTGCGCTCGCAACCGCAGGAGGCTGCACTATCGCTCCCGAACCCTTCGATGCCGCCGACGCCTTCAAGAAAGGCATCGCCGCCTTCCGCGACGATCGCTGGCGCGAGGGCTACGAGCTGCTGACCAAGGTGGCGCAGAGCGCCGAGAAGCACGGCAACCTGCCGGGCGTCTTCTACTCCTATCTCGGGCTCGGCATCGCCCACTGCGAGGGGCGCCGCCGCGACGGCATGGAGCTGTGCCGCTACGCGCTCAAGCTCGATCCCAACAACCACGAGAGCTACCTCAACATCGCCTCGGTCTACCTGATGCTGGGCCGCCGCGAGTCGGCGTGGCGGGCGGTGGGGCACGGGCTGGAGCTGCGGCCGGGGCACGCGCGGCTGCTCGAGCTGCAGAAGAAGATCGGCGTGCGCCAGCGGCTGACCTTCCCGGCGCTCGCGCGCACGAATCCGCTCAACTCGCTGAGCGGGCGCGTGCGGGCGGCGATGGGCCGGCTGCGCGACCGGCGCCGCGAGCACGCCGCCGAGATCGCCCAGTTCGGCCGCTAACGGCGCGGCCAGCGGCACGGCTAGGTCGCGGCCCTGGGCGTGCGGGCGCGGATGTGCGAGCATCCCGCCCCATGCGCAACAGATCCGGTCGGTTGGCCCTCGGCCTTGGCTGCGTCCTTTTCGTCTCCGCGGGAATCGCGCGCGCCCAGCGGGTGCCGCTCGACAGCGTGCTGCGCGACTTCGAGAGCAGCGGCACCTACGTCCTCACCGTCGACGGCAAGACCGCGGCGGCCGAGATCTACGAGAGCAACACGCCGGCGGTGCTGGTGATCGCCGAGGCGCTGCCGACGCCGGTGCTGCTGCGACCCGGCAAGGCCACGGTGGAGACGGTGCCGCTCGCCAAGGTCTCTCGCCAGGAGGACGGCACCGTCGGTCTGCTCGCCGACGCCGAGATCTTGCCGCTGGGCAAGTTCAAGCCGGCCGGCGCGAGCGTCGCCTTTGCCTACGGCGGCCACCAGGTGAGCCTCGACCCCAAGCCGCCGCTGGTCGGCGTCCACACGGCCGCCGAGCTGCTCGCCCACGACCCCGCCTACGGGCGCAACGCGGCGGAGTACCGGCCGGGGCCGTCGGCGGTGGCGACGCTGCGCGCCGCGACGACGCCGCTGACCGTGCGCGTCTTCTTCGGCTCCTGGTGCCCGTTCTGCAAGCGGCACGTGCCCAACCTGCTGGCGGTGGAGGAGGCGCTCGCCGGCTCCAACGTCACCATCGAGTACGTCGGCCTGCCGGCCCCGCCCGCCGCCTGGAAGGACCCCGAGGCCGTCCGCCTCCAGATCACCTCGACGCCCACGGCGATCGTCCTCGTCGACGGCAAGGCCATCGGCCGCCTCGTCGGCGAAGACTGGAACGCGCCCGAGGTCGAGCTCGCGAGGCTAGTCGCGACGCGCCGGTAGCGCCGGCGAGCGGTCGCTCGCGCGCCGCTTCCTTGGCACCGAGGCGAGCGAGCTGTCGGTGCACGCTGTGGGACAATCGCGGCATGAGCCGGCGCACGCTGATGATCGACGCCGCCAGGGCGCACGGGGTCCTCGCCCTCTACCTCTTCGGCTCGCGAGCCGACGACGGCGCGCGGGTGTTGCAGGGTGAGGCGGTCGCGGGTGCCGG
>DATNCU010000730.1:0-5332 GCA_035607145.1 Thermoanaerobaculia bacterium | reverse complement strand
CGCTGGTGGCAGGCGGTGCAGCTCGGCGCCGGCGGCCGCGCGCCGGCGGGAGGCACGCGCGAAGTGTTCGGCGTCTCGGCGGCGGCGGCGCTCTTCCGGCGCGCGTCTCTCGCCGCCGCGGCGCTGCCTGGCGGCGCGTTCGAGGGCGCGCTCGAGACCTACTACGAGGACGTCGAGCTGGCGGCGCGGTTACGGCGAGCAGGGAGCCGCGCCGCGCTGGTGCCGGCGGCGCGGGCGCTACACGCGGGCGGCGGCAGCGCCGACGCGCTGGGCGGCCGGCGGTTGCGGTTGGTCTACGCGAACCGCTGGCTGGCGCTCGCGCGCCTGCTCGGCGGCGCGTTCGCCGCACAGGCGCCGCGCGCCCTTCTGCGCGACGTCGCCGATACGGCCCGGCAGCCGGCGCGGATGGGCGCAGTGATCGGTGGCTGGGCGCGCGCGGTGCGGTTGCTCCCACGGTTCGCGCGTCGCGGAGCGCCGCTGGTCTCACGGGGCGAGCTTCGACGCCTGGCGGCGGAGAGGTTCGCGGTGTGAGAGCGCGCGCGAGCGGGAGCCGCCAGCCGTGAGCGCGTCGACGAACGACGGACTCGCGCGGTTATCGCGAGGCGACGGCGGTACCGACAACGCGCCGCCCGCGCTCTCCATCGTTGTCGTGCACTGGCGCGCGGAGCGCGATCTCGCGGCGCTGCTCGCGGCGCTGCCCGACGATTCGCGCTTCGAAGTTGTGCTGGTCGACAACAGCGGCACCTTTGCGCCGCCGCGGATGGACCCCTCAGCGCAGGAGGCGCCGCGCGGCGAAGAAGTTGTCGCGGCGCCGGATCGCGGAGCGCACGAGCCTGCGCCGCGCGACGAAACGGTCGTCGGAGGTGCGGCTACCCGCGCGGCGTTGCGCGTGGTACGGCCAGGAGCGAATCTTGGCTTCGGCGGCGGCGCGAATCTGGGAGTGAGCGTCGCCTCAGCGCCGTTGTTGCTGGTGGCGAACCCCGACGTGCGGCCCGAGCCGGGCGCGTTGGAGGCGCTGCTCGCCGGCTTCGATGCATTGCCGGAAGCGGCCGGGCTGGCGCCGCGGCTGGTGGGCGTCGACGGCGCGCCGCAGACAGCTTGGCAGCTTCGTGCGCTGCCGCGTGCCGCGCAGCTGTTGCAACACGCGCTGTTCCGCGATGCTGGCCGCGGCGCGGCGACGGAGCCCGCCGCCGGCGCTCTTGTCGAGCAGCCCGCGGCGGCGGCGCTCGCGCTGCGCCGGTCGGCGTGGGAGCGGCTCGGCGGCTTCGACTCCACCTTCCACCCCGCGTGGTTCGAGGACGTCGACCTCGCGCGCCGGCTCGCGGGCATCGGCGGCACCATCGCTTACTGGCCGGCTGCCACGTTCCGCCATGGCCTCGGCGGCAGCGTGGCGCCGCTCGGCTACGGCGCGTTCCTCTGGCATTACCACCGCAACCTCGGCCGCTACCTGCGGAAGCATCACGGCGCGATGTGGGCCGTGACGGCGCGCGCGCTGCTCGTGGTCGGCGCGGTGCTGCGCGCGCTGGCATCACCGCTACGCCGGCCGCGCCGCGCGACGAGCGTCGGCGATGCCCTCGCCGGACTCGCCACCGTGGCGCTCGGCGCACTGAGCGGTTGGCGCCGGCCGCGCCGGTTGGCGCGAGCGGAGGCCGGCGCGTGAGCACGACATCCGCGATCTCGCGTAGCGCTCCCGCGGCCGTGCTCGTGGTGACGCACGACGACGCGCACGACCTACCGGGCTGTTTTGCCGCCGTGGCCGCGCTCTCGCCGCCGCCGGCCGAGCTGGTGGTCGTCGACTGCGCGAGTGCCGACGACAGCGTCGAGGTCGCGCGCCGCCACTGGCCGGCGTCGCTCGCCGGTGAGGTCGTGCCCCTCGCCGACAACCGCGGCTTCGCCGGCGGCATGAACGTGGCGCTGGCGAGGAGCCACGCACCGTGGGTGCTGACGCTCAACGCCGACGCGCGGCCGAGCAGCGACTTCGTGACGCGGCTCTTGGCGCGCGCCGCGAGCAGCGGCCTCCGAGTCGATCCATCGCACACCGACGCCGTGCCCGCGCCCAAGGCGCACGGCGCCCGACCAGCTGTGTCGACAGGTCTTCGGGTCGGCGCCGTCACCGGCCGCCTCGTGCGACCCGCCGCGCCCGGCGGCACCCGTCGCCTCGACGCCTGCAGCATGCACCTCACCCCCGCCTGGCGCCATCACGATCGCGGCTCGGGCGCGCTCGACCACGGCCAGCTCACGCGGCCGCAGCGGGTCTTCGGCGGCACCGGCGCGGCGACGCTCTGGCGCCGCGAGGCGCTGCTCGACGTCGCGATCGACGGCGAGGTCTTCGACGAGCGCTTCCACAGCTTCCGCGAGGACGCGGAGCTGTGCTTCCGCCTGCGCGAGCGGCGCTGGGAAGTGCTCTACGAACCGGCCGCGCTCTGCGAGCACCGCCGCGTCAACCTGCCCTCGCGCCGCGCCGCGATGCCGCCGGCCGTCAACTACCACTCGCTCAAGAACCGCTACCTCCTGCGCCTCTACCACCAGACCTTCGGCAACCTCCTCTGGACCTTGCCGTTCGCGCTGTTCCGCGATCTGCAAGCCCTCGTCTGGACGCTGGTCGTCGAGCGCACCTCGTTGCCCGCCTACGCGTGGCTGTGGAGGCACCGCCGCGAGCTCCTCGCCCGCCGGCGCGAAATCCAATCCCGCCGCATCGCCGGCTGGTGGGAGATCGAGCGCTGGTTCCTGCGCGGAGGCATCGACCTGTGAGCCGCCCGCTGCGCGTGGCGTTGATCGGCAGCCGCGGCATCCCCGCCCGCTACGGCGGCTACGAGACGCTCTGCGACGAGCTCGCCGGCCGCCTCACCGCGCGCGGCTTCGCGGTCACCGTCTACTGCCGCTCACACTACACGCCACCTGGCCTCGACACGCATCGCGGCGCCCGCCTCGTCGTGCTGCCGACGCTGCCCACCAAGCACCTCGACACGCCGGTGCACACCTTCCTCGCCTGCCTCCACGCCGCGGACGAGGGCTTCGACGCGGCCGTGGTGGTCAACTCCGCCAACGCCCTCTTCGTGCCGCTGCTCGGCCTCGCCGGCACGCCCGCCGCGCTGCACGTCGACGGCATCGAGCGCCGCCGCAGCAAGTGGGGCCGTTTCGGCCGGATGGTCTACGCGCTCTCCGAGCGGCTCGCCGGCATGGTGGCCGACGTGGTGATCTCCGACGCCGAGGTGATCCGCCGCCACTACCTCGAGCGCTACGGGCAGGAGACCGAGCTGCTCACCTATGGCGTCGACGCGGTGCCGCCGGCCGGCCGCGCCACCCTCGAGCGGCTCGGCCTCGTCGAGCGCGGCTACGCCCTCTACGTCTCGCGCTTCGAGCCGGAGAACAACCCGCACCGCGTGGTCGAGGCCTACCGCACCGTCGGCGGCGAGATGCCGCTGGTGATGGTGGGCGACGCGCCGTACGCCTCGTCCTTCATCGCCTCGTTCCGCGACGGCGCCGATCCGCGGGTGCTCTTCCCCGGCGCCATCTACGGCGAGGGCTACCGCGAGCTGCTGGCGCATGCGTGGGTCTACGTACACGCCACCGAGGTGGGGGGCACGCACCCGGCTCTGGTCGAGGCGATGGGGTACGGCAACTGCGTGGTGGTCAACGACACGCCCGAGAACCGCGAAGCTGCGGGTGAGGCCGGGGTGTTCTTCCGCGCCGCGCGGCCGGCGAGCCTCGCCGATGCCCTCGAGCGGCTGCGCCGCGACCCGGCCGAGGTCGACCGCCGGCGCGCGCTCGCCGCCGACCGCGCCCGCGAGCGCTACGACTGGGAGCAGGTCGCCGACGGCTACGCGGCGCTGCTGCGGCGGCTCGCCGGGCGCTGAGCCGGGGAGGTACGGCTGACGGCGCGCCGTCCGTTTCACGGCAGCTTGTGGGTCGCCGTACTACAATCGCAACGGCCTCGCCGTCCCAAACGTAGAACGGTGAGCCGTCACTCCACGGACCCATGCTCAAGGAACGGGCCCGCCTCCTCAACGTCTCGGTCTTCAGCCTCGATCTTGCCTTGGTGGCCGCGGCGTTCATCGCCGCCCACTGGGTGCGGAGCGCGGTGCTGCCCTCGCTCGCCCACGGCTCGTTCCCGGGCGAGCTCTACGCGCTGCGCTTCTACCTGCCGCTCTTGCCGGTGGCGCTCTCGGTCTGGGGGCTGCTGCTGCTGCGCTTCCGCCACTACCGCTCGCACCGCACGACGCCGCTGTTGCGCGAGGCGTGGGAGGTGGTGCAGGTCTCCGGCGCCGCCACCGTCACCTTCACGCTGCTGCTCTATGTGCTGCGCCTGGACGAGCGCATGCTGCCGCAGGACCGCGTCAGCCGCGCCTGGCTGCTGCTCTTCGCCGCGCTCTCCTGCCTGCTGCTGCTGGCGGAGAAAGTGCTGCTGCGGGTGGTGGCGCGCTACGTGCGCAGCCGCGGCCTCAACTACCGCACGCTGCTGCTGGTGGGCACCGGGCCGTCGGCGCAGGCGCTGGCGCGCAAGATCGCCGAGCACGCCTGGTGGGGCTTCCGGCTCATCGGCTGCGTCGAGGCGGACCAGGGCGGCGAGGCGAAGCCGGGCCATGGCCTGCGGCGCCAGGTGAGCGGCCTGCCGGTGCTCGGCAAGGTGGAGGACGTGCCGCGCATCCTGCAGGACCTCGTCGTCGACGACGTGGTGTTCGCCCTCGGCCGGCGCGAGCTCGAAGGGCTCGACCAGCTCTACGAGGCGCTCCACGAGCAGGGGATCCGCACCTTCTTCGCGCTCGACTTCTTCCCCCACGAGCAGGCGAAGGCGGAGATCACCGAGATCGACGGCATCCCGCTGCTCACCTACGCCAACGCGCCCACCAACCCGCTGCTGCTCGCCTCCAAGCGGGCATTGGACGTGGGGCTGTCGTCGCTGATCCTGCTGCTCGCGGCGCCCATCGTGCTGCTGGTGGCGATCGCCGTCCGGCTCACCTCGGGTGGCAACGTGCTGTTCCGGCAGACGCGCTGCGGGCTCAACGGGCGGCGCTTCACGCTCTACAAGTTCCGCACCATGACCGCGGACGCCGAGCAGCGGCTCGCCGAGCTGCAGCACCTCAACGAGATGGACGGCCCGGTGTTCAAGGTGCGCGACGACCCGCGGGTGACGCGCCTCGGCCGCATCCTGCGCAAGTTCAGCCTCGACGAGCTGCCGCAGCTGTGGAACGTGCTGCGCGGCGACATGAGCCTGGTGGGGCCGCGGCCGCCGATCCCCGAAGAGGTGGCGCGCTACGAGCGCTGGCAGCGGCGGCGGCTGTCGATGAAGCCCGGGCTCACTTGCCTCTGGCAGGTCAACGGCCGCAACGAG
>DATNCU010000700.1:0-4409 GCA_035607145.1 Thermoanaerobaculia bacterium | reverse complement strand
CAGCAGCGCGTCGAGGCCGCGGCCGAGGCCGCGACGCTTCGGCGCCGCCGTCACGCCGCCACCCCCAGCAGCTCGCGGGCGAGCTCGAGGTAGGCCTCGGCGCCGCGGCTCTTGATGTCGTAGGCGAGCACCGGCTGGCCGTAGCTGGGCGCCTCCGCCAGCCGCACGTTGCGCGGCACCAGGGTGCGGAAGACCTTGTCGCCGAAGTGGCGCCGCGCCTCGGCGGCGACGTCGTGGCTCAGGTTGGTGCGGTCGTCGTACATGGTGAGCACGATGCCGGCGATGTCGAGGCGGCGGTTGAGGCCGCCGCGCACGCGCTCGATGGTGGCGAGCAGCTCGCTGATCCCCTCGAGGGCGAAATACTCGCACTGCAGGGGGACCAGCACGGCCGAGGCTGCGACGAGCGCGGCGACGGTGAGGTGCCCGAGTGAGGGCGGGCAGTCGAGGAGCACGGTCTCGTAGGGCGCCACCACCGGCGCCAGCGCGTCGGCGAGACGGCGCTCCCAGCCGTCGAGGCCGGTGAACTCCACCTCGACGCCCACCAGGTCGCGGTCGGCGGGGATGATGTCGAGGTGGGGGAAGCCGCTGGGGCGGATCGCCGCCGAGGCCGGCGCCTGGCCGGTCAGCACTTGGTAGAGGTGGGGGCGCGAGGCGGTGACGCCGAGGCCGCGGGTGGCGTTGCCCTGCGGGTCGCAGTCGACGAGCAGGACCTGCCGCTCGTGCGCGGCCAGGGCGGCTCCCAAGTTGATGGCGGTGGTGGTCTTCCCGACCCCGCCCTTCTGGTTGGCGATCGCGAGGATGGTGGTCACGCCCGCTCCAACCGCAAGATCCGGCGGGCCACCGACCCCGAGAGGGGGGTCTCGCCGGCCACAACCCAGCCACTCGGCAGCGGGGGCGCTTCCGTGCCGGCCCAGAGCAGCAAGCGGCCTGCCGGGCTGAGGCGCTCGGCGACCGCCGCCAGCGTGTCGGGAGGGAGCCGGAGGGCGCGCACGGTGACCACCTCGTACGCGTCGGGGAAGCCCGGCGGCAGGAGGGCGGCGACTCTAACATTCAGGCACCGGCACGACAATCCGGCGCGGCGGGCGACGGCCTGAAGGAAGGCCCACTTGCGCTCCTGCGCCTCGACCAGCGTCACCTCCCAGCCGGGGCGGGCCGCAGCGAGCACCAGGCCCGGGAAGCCGGCCCCCGAGCCGAGGTCGACGAGTCGGCCCACCGGCTCGGGGAGGTGGGGGAGGGCAGCCAGCGATTCGCCGAAGTGGCGCTCGACCACCTCGGCCGCGGTGCCGGGCCCGATGAGCGAGAGGCGGGTGCTCCAGCGCCGCAGCTCTTCGTAGTGGGCGTGGAGACGGTCGACCGTCTCGCTCGGCAGAGGCTCCGGGGCCGCCGCCCGGACCGCCTCAGCGAAGGCCGCGGGCGGGATCTCGGGCAGCGCGACGGCCATCACGTTTCATGTGAAACGTCGGCGTCTCAGCCGGCGGCCGGCACGATCCGCACGCTGCGGCGATCTCCCTCGCCCTCGCTCTCCGAGGCGACCCCCGGCTCCGCCTCCACAGCGAGGTGCAGGATCCGCCGCTCCGCCGGCGGCAGCGGCTCGAACACCACCGGCTCGCCGCTGCGCCGGACCTCCTCCGCCGCCGCCGCCGCCCGCCGCCGCAGGGTGTGGGCGCGCTCCTCGCGGAAGCCGCCGCTGTCGAGCGAGAGCCCGCCCGGCAGCTCGCGGACCATCCGCCGCGCCAGGTGCTCGCAGCTGTGCAGCAGCTCCCCCTGGCGGGCGATGAGGGCGCCGCGACCGGCGCCAGCCAGCTCCACCCGGACCTCGTCGCCGTCGGGCGCCGCAACCAGCTCGCCGGTTGCGCTCACGCGCAGGCCGGCCAGCGCCGCCACCGCCCCAGCCGCCGCGAGGGCGCCGTCGAGGCCGGTGAGCGGCCCCTCGAACGGTGGGAGTTCCACCGCTTGGCCGTCGCTCTCGACATCGGCGGCGTGCGACCCCTGGCGCCGAGGGGGCATCGCCGCGCGCGGGCTGCGTTCGCTTGGACTTGGCTGGGCGCCCGCCGCGGGCTCGGCTTCGGCTCGCCGAGGCGCATTCGCGACAACCGGCTTGGCCGCGCGATCCACTGGCTCCGCCGTCGGTGCAGGCGAGCCCGCAGGACGTCGCGGACTCGCGGGATCCACCTCGATCACCGCCTTGGGCCGCCGCAGGAAGCCGTGCTTCTTCTCTACCGGTCGGTAGGCCAGCTCAGCCGGGGCCAGCCCGAAGTGGGCTGCCGCCTCCATCACCGCCAGCATCTCGGTGTCGGCCGAGAAGAACCGCCGCGCCGGCCCGCTCACGACGCGTCTCCGCCGGACTCGCCGCCGCGCCGCCGTTTGCTCTTGCGCTCCGCCTTCTCCGCCGCCTTCTCCGCTTCCTTGCGCTTCATCAGCACCATGGTCTGCGCGATCGTCACCGCGTTGTTCACCGTCCAGTAGAGCACGAGGCCGGCCGGGAAGCCGAGCGAGAAGACGGTGAAGATCCACGGGAAGAGCTGCATCAGCCGCCGCTGCATGGGGTCGCCGCTCATCGGCGTCAGCCGCTGCTGGTAGACCTGCGAGGCGCCCATGACGATCGGCAGCACGTAGAAGGGGTCGGGCTCGGAGAGGTCGTGGATCCACATCGCCCACGGCGCGTGGCGCAGCTCGACGGCGCTGCGCAGCATGGTGAACAGGGCGAAGAAGACGGGGATCTGGACGAGGATGGGCAGGCAGCCGCCGTAGGGGTTGGCCCCCTCGCTGCGGAAGAGCTCCTGCATCTCCTCGTTCATCTTCCGCTGCGCCTCGAGGTCCATGCGGCCCTTGGCGTCGCGCAGCTTGCCGCGGTACTTCTGGCGGATCGCCTGCATCCGCGGCTGCAGCTCCTGCATGCGCTGCATGGAGCGCTGGCTGGACCAGGTGAGGGGGAAGAGAATTACCCGTAACCCCAACGTTAACAACATGATGGCCCAACCGTAGTTGGCCACCATGTGGTCGTGGATCCAGAGCAGCGCCCACAACAGCGGCCGCGCCAGGACGCCCCAGATCCCCCATTGCAGGGTGTCTTCGAGCCCCCAGGGTAGCTTCGCCAGCCGCTCGTACTTCTTGGCGCCGACGTACAGGGTGCCACCGAGGGTAGAGCCGCGTGGCCGCAGCACCAGCCGCAGGTCGCGCGGCAGCTCCGCGTCGGCCGGCGCGAGGGCCTCCTCGTCGGCGAACGGGGTCATGCGGTAGGGCCGCCCCGGCGTCGGCGGCTGCACCACCACCGGCTGCGCGATCGCGGCAGCGAGCGGCGAGTCGGGGACGAGCACGGAGATGAAGTAGTTGTCCTCGACGCCGGCCCAGCTCAAGCCGGCCAGCGGGAGGTTCTCGAGCTTCTCGACGCTCGCGCCCTGGATCGTCTTCACCTTCCCTTCGGCGCGGTAGACGACCTGTCGCGGGTGGCGCTTCGACTCGAGCTCCTTGGTGATGGGGTTGCGCACGCCGGGACCGAGCACCAGGCCCCAGTTGGGCGGCGAGGCCTCGACCTCCAGGCCGAGCAGACCGGGCCCGAGGACGCGGATCACTTTGCGCGCGTTCCCCGCCGGCCCGCGGTAGTCGAAGCGCAACGTCTCGCGCCCTTCGGCGTCGCGCTCACGGCGGCCGGCGAAGAGGGCGTCGTCGAGCGGCAGCGGACGCAAGTCGGCGTCGACGAGGCCCAGCGGCCAAGGCCCGCCCTGCCGCGACCGCACCAGCTCGAGCGGCTGCCCCTTCTCGTCGCGGTGCTCCTTGACCTGGAAGGAGACCAGCTGCGCGCCGCGGTTGGAGAAGGCGGCGCGGAACTCCTCGGTCTCGAGGACAAGCTGCTCCTCGCGAGTCGCGGCGACCGGCGGTCCGGCGAGCGTGCTCGACGGGGCCGCAGCGGCACCCGTGCCGCCGGCGGACGCGCTGGGGGGCGCCGGCGTAGCGCCCGGCGCGCTCGGCATCGCCGCCGCGCCCGCGACGGCCGCCGTCGGAGTCGCCACCGGTGCGCCAGGCTTCTTCGCCGGGGCCGGCATCAGCCACTGCCATCCCAGCAGGATGGTGGTGGCGATCAGGAAGAACAGCAGCAGCCGGCGGTTGTCCACGTCGTCTCGCTCCTACGGCCGGATCGCCCTTGCGATTCCGGCCCGGGTATCACTGGCGGTGGGAGTCTCGAGTCCCCTGGCTGGTAGCGGAGGCGGTCATGGCAGGTCGATCCCGCCGGGATGCCAGGGCTGGCAGCGTAGCAGCCGCCCGGCCGAGCGCCAGAGTCCTAGCGCCACGCCGTACTTGATCACCGCCAGCCGCGCATACTCCGAGCAGGTGGGCACGAACCGACACGAGGGGGGGAGCAGCGGCGACATCCACCGATTATAGCCGGCGAGCAGCCACAGCACGGCCCC
>DATNCU010000683.1:0-2349 GCA_035607145.1 Thermoanaerobaculia bacterium | reverse complement strand
GTAGAGCGCCCAGCCCTCGACGTAGGCGGTGTTGCCGCCCTGCTGGCGGAACGGCGGCAGCTCCGGCAGCTCCTGCTGGATGCTGATCTGCATGTGGTGGCCGGGGACGCCCTCGTGGTACGCCGTGGTCTCGACGTCGATGAGCTTGCGGTTGGTCGCGTCGTGGGTGTTGACGTTGACCTTGCCCGGGCGTGAGCCGTCGGGCGAGCCCTGGATGTAGTCGGCGGCCGCGGCCGAGGCGGCGCGGAAGTCCTCCATCGCCACCACCTCGACCTTTGCCTTCGGCAGCCGCCCGAAGAGCTGCGGCAGCTTCGCCTGCATGGCGTCGATGTGCTGGCGGTAGAGGTCGACGATCTGTTGCCCCGATTTCGCCTTGAGCTCCGGCTTGGCCTCGATCGCGGCGTTGAAGCTCTTGAGGTCGGCGAAGCCCTGCTGCTTGGCGATGGCGAGCATCTCGCCCTCGATGCGCTTCACCTCCGAGAGACCCAGCTGGTGGATCTGCTCCGGAGTCATCGTGGTGGTGGTCGAGCGCAGCACGCGCGCCGCGTAGCGCGCGTCGCCGTCGGGCAGCGACCAGACGCCGACGTCGGTACGGCCGGCCGGCGCGTACTCCTTCTCCACGAACTCGGCGAAGCGGGCGTAGGCGGGAAGCACCTGATCGCGGATGGCGCCGAGGATCGAGGTGCGGATGCGCTCCTTGTCGGCCGCCGAGAAGCTCTCCGGGATCTTGGCGAGCGACATCGCGAACGGCGACTCCTCGGGCTTCTGCGTCGCGATCCCCTTGGCCTGCGCCGCCACCTTGCCGAGCAGGAACTTGGGCGGCATCAGGTGCTTCTCCATGCCGCGGCGCATGAAGCCGATGGTGCCGTCGATCTGCGCCGGGAAGTTGCGCAGGCGCGTGGCGTAGTCGTCGTAGTCCTTCACCGTCTCGAAGGACAGCAGCGAGACCAGCTGCGGCGCCTCGAGGTGGATGCCGCCCATCTGGTTGACCGGCATCAGCCAGTTCTCGAAGCGGGCGCCGTCGAGCCCGAGCTCGAGGTCGCGCACCATGAGCGTCTTGTTGAGCGCCTCCTGCTCGGGGAAGCCGGTGGTGTCGATGGCCTTGAAGCGGGTGAGGTACTCGCGAGACTTGGCGAGGTCGCGCTGCACGGCGGCCTCGGAGACCTCGCTCGACTTGTCGTTCCAGCGCTTGTCGCCGAGGATCGAGGCGAACTCCGGGTTCTGCGACAGGTTGTACTCCCAGTGCTCGGCGATGAGGTCGGCGAGCGCCTTGCGGCGCGCCTCGAGATCGCCGGCAGCGGGGTTGTTTGCAGGCTTGCCGGCCTCGGCGGCGCGCGCGGCGAGCGGGAACAGGGCGAGGGCGGCAACGGCAAACAGGGCGAGAACGTTCGGCTTGCGGGGCATGCGGTCTCCGTTCGATGGTCCGTCGAACAGTACGCCGCACGCGCGGCAAGGTTTCAGGCGCGGGCCGCTCAGGACAGCTCGAGGTCGACCACCAGCGGCAGGTGGTCGGAGGCGCGGCGCAGCTCACGGCCTCGCGGCACCTCGGTGCGATGCACGCGCAGGTCGGGCGAGACGAGCACGTGGTCGAGGCGCACCAGCGGGCGCAGGGAGGGGAACGTGGCGCTGCCGCCGGCGGGTGGCGAGACCAGCGCCGCGTCGACCAGCACCTCTTCGAGCCGCCGGTGCTCGGGCGAGCCGGGGCGGCAGTTGAGGTCGCCGCAGAGCAGGCGCGGCGCCGCGCACCGCGGGTCGCCCATCCACAGCGGACCGAGGAGCGCGTCGATCTGCGCCAGGCGCTCGCGGCGGGTGAGGCCGAGGTGGGTGACGAGCACGTGCACCTCGCGGCCGTCCACCGTCACGGCATGCCACGAGACACCGCGCGGCTCCTTCACCACGCCCACGAGCAGCTGTGGCAGGAGGCCGCCCGCCACCAGGCGCAGCGGCATCCGACTGAGCAGCGCGTTGCCGAAGGCGCCGCCGCCCTCACGGCGCATCGCCGGCTGGAAGTGCGATTGCCAGCCGAGCCGCTGCGCGAGCTCCTGCGTCTGGTCGCGCGCGCCGCTGCGCGCGGCGCCCGCCTCGACCTCCTGCAGCGCCACGACGTCGGGCTCGGCGGCCTCGATCGCCGCGGCAACGCGGTCGACGGCGCCGCCGCAGCCGGCGGCGCTGCAGGCGCGAACGTTGTAGGTCATCAGCCGCAGCCTGGCCATGGGGGCGGCCTCAGCAAGCGCTGCACCACGCCACGAAAGCGGGCCGCCCGAGGCCGTTGCAGGTTGACAATGCTTTAACGGCATCGGATGCTAGCCGCCGTCTACGCCCGGAGGACCTTTGCGGCACACGCTGCTC
>DATNCU010000679.1:0-3532 GCA_035607145.1 Thermoanaerobaculia bacterium | reverse complement strand
GGGATCGAGCAAGACCACGCCGACGCCGGCGCCGGGCGAGCGACCCGCGGGTGACGCCGGCAGCGCGCCGCCCAGCTCGACCATCTAAAACGACAAGCCGCAGACGCGGCAGCCGCCATGCCGATCTACGAGTTCTACTGCAGCGCCTGCCACATGCTCTTCAACTTCTTCTCGTCGAAGATCGACACCGCCGCGCGCCCGGCCTGTCCGCGCTGCGGCCGCCCCGAGCTCGAACGCCGCCCAGCCCGCTTCGCCACTCTCAAGCGCAGCACCAGCAGCGCCGATGCGGAAGGCGAAGCCGACGAGGACAACCCCTTCCCCGGCCTCGACGAAGAGCGCCTCGAGCGCGCCATGGCCTCGATGTCGGGCGACATCGAGAACATCGGCGACGAAGAAGACCCGCGCCAGATGGCCCGCTTCTTCCGCCGCTTCGGCGACGCCGCCGGCATGCGCCTCGGCCCCCGCATGGAAGAGATGCTCCGCCGCCTCGAAAAGGGCGAGGACATGGAGTCCCTCGAAGACGAGATGGGCGACGTCGGCGAAGGCGAAGAAGGCGAGCTCGACGAGTGGTTCCAGCTCAAGGAAACCGCGAAGCGCCTGCGCCAGCGGAAGCCGAAGCTCGACGAGACTCTCTACTTCCTCTGAGTCGCGCCGCCTGGGCGATCAGCGGAACTCGGGTAGCGCCGAAAGCGTCGCTCCGGGCGGCGCGGAAAGTGCGACGGCCTGCGTGGCGTCGTCGGGCCAGCGCACCATCGCGGCCGGCACGACGCCGCCCGTGAGCGCCGCGAGCGCTGCTCCCGGCACGGCCGCAAGCTCCCCGGGGTGGGCGGTGATGGGGCGCCACTCGTCGGCGCCGGCGGGGCGCAGCTCGGTCCCTGCCGGCACTCCTGCTAGCACCACCAACAACACCTCGGGCTCGGGCGACCAACCTTCCGCCGGGGACGCCACGCCGACCGCGAAGGCATTCGGCGCCAGACCGAAGTAGTCGGCGAGCGCGGCGAGCAGGTGCACTCCCACCTCCGCGAGGGCGTCGGGGCCAGAGGCACCGTGACCCTCGACCCGCACGACGCCCTCCTCGCGTAGCGCATCGCCGACCAGGGTCACCGCTTCGCGGCGGCCGGCGACGCCGCCCGAAAGGAACTTGCGCAGGTCGACGCGCGGCAGCTTGCGGGCGGTGGCGCTGGCGCTCATGTCGTGGCCCCTGCTCCCCCGCCGCCGCGCAGCAGGCTCTCCAGCTCCTCGGGGTGCGCGCTGCGGATGCGCGCTTCCTCCACCTCGACGACGCCGCCGCGTACCAGCCGCGCCAGCGAGTCTTCGAGCGACACCATGCCGTGGCGCTTGCCCAGCGTCACCTCGTTGTAGAGGCGGTGCAGGTGCTGGTTGCGGATGTGGTTACGCACCGCGTAGGTGGCGGTAAGCACCTCGACGGCGGGCACCCTGCCCGGGCGGTCGCGCCGCGGCACCAGCTGTTGCGAGACGATGGCGTGCAGCGCCAGCGCCAGCTGCTGGCGGATCTGCGACTGCTGGTCGCCGGGGAAGAAGTCGACGATGCGGTGGACGGCCTGCACGACGTCGTTGGTATGCAGGGTGGCGAGGATGAGGTGGCCGGTCTCGGCCGCGGTGAGCGCCGTCGCCACGGTCTCGAGGTCGCGCATCTCCCCCACCAGGATGACGTCGGGGTCCTGGCGCAGCCCGGCGCGCAGCGCGGCGGCGAACGACGGCGCGTCCGTGCCCACCTCGACTTGCTCGACGAGGCACTGGCGGCTCGCGTGCTCGTACTCGATGGGATCCTCGATGGTGATGACGTGCGCGGCGCGCGTGCGGTTGAGGTGGCCGACGAGCGCGGCGAGCGTCGACGACTTGCCGGCGCCCGTGGGGCCGCACACGAGCACCAGCCCGCGCGTCGGCGCCACCAGGTCGGCGAGGGTGGGGGGGAGGTTCAGCTCCTCGAGCGTCGGCACGCGCCGCGGCAGCGCCCGCAGCGCGGCGGCGAGCGCGCCGCGCTGGCGGTGGAGGTTGACGCGGAAACGCCAGCCCGCCTCGCCTCCCGCAGCGCCGCTGAGGCCGTCCAGCCGCAGCGTGAAGTCGACCGCGCCGTCGTCGCGCAGCGCCCGCCGCTGGCGCGCGCCGAGGTGCGGCGCGAGCAGCTCTTCGACGGCGCCGGCACCCACCGGAGTCGCCGGCAGCGAAGCGAGCCGCCCGTCGATCCGCACCGCCGGCGGCGAGCCCGGCACCAGCAGGAGGTCGCTGGCGCCACGCCGCACCGCCTCGCCGAGCAGCACCTCCAACGGATCGCCGCTCGCGACCGCGGCTTGCGTTGCACCCGAGAGCGGCGGCAGCGGCCGCAGGTCCTCTTCGTCGAGCTCCGCTGCAAAGTCGTGCTCGACCTCGAACGTTCCCGGCGCGGCGTCGGCGACGGCGCCGGCGCGGCGCTCGTTGAGCTCCTGCACCAGCCGCTCGAGCTCGGGGTCGGGGTTGAGCTTGCCGCTCACGCCGCTTCCTCCACCACCGTCCGGCGTCGCAACCGCGCCTCCAGCAGGACCAGCGCCGGCACCCCGAGCGACAGCACCACCAAGTAGTGCAGCCCGCGGTAGAGCAGCGTCGCCGCCGCCGCGTCGAGCTGGCCCACCTCCATCGCCGAGAGCGCCAGCACCATGCCCGCCTCGGTGGTGCCGACGCCCCCGGGCGTGCCGGTGAAGCCGCCGGCTGCCACGCCCGCCGTCACCGCCATCCACGCCGTCAGCACATCGACCGGCCGCCCAAGCGCGCGGAAGAGGGCCCAAAACGCGAGCGAGTTGAGCGCCACGAAGACGACGCCGAGCAGCAGCGAGGTGCGACGCAGCCAGCGCAGCTGCAGCAGCCGCTGCACGACGCGCAGCGCGTCGCGGCCGTGGGCGTGGATCGCCTGCAGCCGGCCCTCGCGACGCGCGCCTTCGACGTCGCCGCCGGCGAGGCGGCGATCGAGCCAACCGCTGATGCGCTCGACGCGCGCTTCGTCGAGCCCGCGGAGCCACCACGACACCACGACTGCGCCGGCGACCACGGCCGCCGCCGTCGCCACGGCCACCGCCGTCTTGCCGAACCACAGCGCCGCGGCGATCGCCACCAGCGCGCCGTTGAGCGTGAGCACAGTTTGATGCGCCACCTGATCGAACAGCACGACCCCGTATACGCGTCCGAAAGCGCGCTCGCCCGTCCGCCCGCCCCCTCGCGCACCTTGGACGTGGCGAGCCCGCAGCAGCCCGCCCACCACCGGCGCCGTCGGCGTGAAGCCGTTGGCGGCCACCGCGCCGACGACGGTGAAGAAGCTGTGCAGCCACCCTGGCAGCGGAGTCACGTGCTCGACGCTGCGCTGAGCGAGCCGCCAGCGCAGGGTCCAGACGAAATAGCGGGCGACGAGCAGCGCCACCCCGAGCAGGGTGAACTGCAGGTCGGCGGCGGCGATCGCGCGCGCGAGCTCGCGCCAGCTCAGCGCCTCGACGGCGCGCCAGAGGAGCACCGCCACCAGGCCCGCGACAGCCACCTGCGCGAG
>DATNCU010000638.1:0-9036 GCA_035607145.1 Thermoanaerobaculia bacterium | reverse complement strand
GAGTCGTCGCCGTGCTGGCCCGACGAGAAGCGCGGGTGGTGCCAGTAGGCGAGCGTGCAGGCGCGCGGGTGCGCGGCGAGGTCGGCCTCGAGCCACTGCAACTGCGGCGAGCCGGGACCGCAGCCACCGACGGCTGCGCAGTTGGAGTTGAGCGCCACGAGGTGCCAGGTGCCGAGGTCGTAGCTGTACCAGCCGCGGCCGCGCGCGCCGACTCCGGCGCCGAAGTAATCGAAGTAGCCGTCGCCGCCGCTGTAGTACTCGTGGTTGCCGGGCACCGGCCGCAGCAGCGGCCGCACGCGCCCCCAGCTGGGTGCGAAGGAGACCAGGTAATCGGCGAGCGTGCCCTCCCAGTACTGGTTGTCGCCGAGCGCCAGCACGGCGTCGAAGCCGCCGGCGACGAGCAGGTCCGAGGTGGCACGCTGGCGGCAGCGCGTCGAGGTTCCGGCGCCGCTGTTGAAGCCGCCGTCGAGCGGGGAGCAGGCGATGTCGCCGGCCGCCGCGATCACTGGGTCGTCGGCATGGAGCGGCGCGCCGGCGGCGAGCGCGACCAGCACCGCGACAGCCATAAGGCGGCGAGGCACGGAGCCATCGTAGTGGAGCCAGAGCCGCGCCGCCGTGCAAGGTTTCGCTTGCCGATTTCGATGGTGTCGAGTGGAGGATCGGCACCATGGCATCATGGAGGAGACGAGGATGGAACGATCCGTGGCCCAGGGCGCGACCAAGCTCACCTACGACGACTTCCTGCTGTTCCCCGACGACGGGAAGCGGCACGAGCTCATCGACGGGGAGCACTTCGTGAGCCCAACGCCGCTGCTACGGCACCAGCGGATCCTGCTGCGTCTCGCCTATGAGATCGAAACCTTCCTGCGACAGCACTTGCTTGGTGAGTTGATCATTGCGCCGATGGATGTCATCTTCACGCGCTTCGACGTCGTCGAGCCCGACCTGCTCTACATCAGCCATAGCCGTTCCCACATCAAGGACAAGTGGGTGCACGGCGCGCCCGACTTGGTAGTCGAGATCCTCTCGCCGTCGAACCGCCGCTACGACGAGGTCACCAAGCGCGACCTTTACGACCGCACCGGCGTGCCCGAATATTGGATCGTCGACCCCGAAGCGGAGACGGTGAAGGTCTTCCGCCGCGAAGGCGAGCGCTTCGGCCGCCCGCAGCTGCTCTCGACGCGCGACGAGGACGCGCTCGGCTCGCCGCAGCTGCCGGGGCTCGCCATCCCGCTCGCGGCGCTGTTCGTGGCCTGAGTCCGGCCAGCCGGCGCTTCGCCGCAGCGCGGCGTATACTCCCGCGCTTCCATGACGGTCGAGGTCTACAAGTTCGGCGGCGTCGCCATGGGCACGCCGGAGGCGATCCGCGCGGCGGTGGCGCGAGTCGGGGCCGCGCGCACCGCCGGCCACCAGGTGGCCTGCGTGGTGTCGGCGATGCAAGGCGTCACCGACCTGCTGCTCGCCGCCGGCCGCGCCGCGCTCGCCGGCGAGCGCCCCGGCTGGGACGAGGCGGCGGACCGCTTCGCCGCCCGGCACGAGGAGGTGGCGGCGGCGCTGCTCGCCGATCGCGAGCGCGCCGCCGCGATGCGCGAGGAGATCTCTGCCTCGACGCACGAGCTGCGCGCCATGTGCGAGAGCGTTTCCGTGCTGCGCGAGCTCACGCCGCGGGCGCAGGATGCGCTGGTCGCGCGCGGCGAGCGCGTGCTGGCGCGGCTCTTCGTGGCGGCGCTCGCGGAAGCCGGGATCGCCGTCGGCTTCGTCGAGGCGACCGACGTCATCGTCACCGAGCGCCGCCTCGGCGGTATCTGGCCCAGCTTCCCCAAGTGCGCCCGCGCCGCGCACGAGCGCGTGCGGCCGCTGCTCGCGCAAGGGCAGGTGGTGGTGATGCCCGGTTTCCTCGGCCGCGGCCCCGACGGCGAGCTGGTGACGCTCGGCCGCGGCGGCACCGACTTCTCGGCGGCGCTGCTCGCGCGCAGCCTCGACGCCGACGCGGTGACGCTGTGGAAGGAGGTCGACGGCCTGATGACCGCCGACCCCAAGAGCGTGCCCGGCGCGCGCGTGCTCGCCGAGCTGCACTACCGCGAGGCGGCCGAGCTCGCCTACTACGGCGCCAAGGTGCTGCACCCGCGCACCATGATCCCGCTCGTCGACAGGAAGATCCCGCTCTTCGTGAGGAACGCCTTCCGCGACGTGCCGGGCACCCGGATCGGCGGCGACGTCGGCCCCGGCGACTACCCGGTCAAGGCGCTCACTGCGGTGCGCGCGCAAGCGCTGGTCGCGATCGAAGGGGGCGGCATGATCGGCGTCCCCGGCGTCGCGGGCCGCGCCTTCACAGCGCTGTCGCAGGCCGGGCATTCGGTGTCGATGATCAGCCAGGCGAGCAGCGAGGCGAGCATCTGCTTCGTGCTCCCCGAAGAGGAAGCGGAGCATGCGCGGCGCGCGCTCGAAGAGGCCTTCGCCCTCGAGCGCCGGGCGCGGCTCGTCGACCGCATCGCCGTCGAGCGCGGGGTGGCCCTGCTCGCCGTCGTCGGCCTCGGCATGCGCGGGCGGCCCGGCATCGCGGCGCGCACCTTCTCGGCGATCAGCGTTGCCTCGGTCAACGTGCTCGCCATCGCGCAGGGCTCCTCGGAGCTCAACATCACCATCGCCGTCCCCGAGGCCGACGCCACCCGCGCGCTGCAGGCGCTGCACCGCGAGTACCAGCTCGACAAGCGGCGGCCGCTCGCCGACACCACCGGCCGCGCCAGCAAGCTCACCCTGCTCGGCTTCGGCCAGATCGGCCGCGCCCTCGCCGAGCAGCTGGTGGCGCAGCAGAAGCACCTGCGGCAGCAGCTCGGCGTCGAGGTGGAGGTCACCGCCATCGCCGACCGCTCCGGCGTCCGCGTCGAGGAGCGCGGCATCGACGCGGCGGAGCTCGGGCGACTCGCGAAGGCAAAGGCGGCCGGAGGAAAGCTCTTCGCCGACCGCTCACCGCTATCGCTCGCACAGCTGCAGCAGGCGCTGCGCGACGAGCTGTGGCTGCTCCCCTCGCACCGGCCGATCCTCGTCGACCTCACCTCGGAGGAGACGGCGCCGCTGCTGCAAGAGGCGCTCGAGCAGGGCTTTCACGTCGTGCTCGCCAACAAGAAGCCGCTCGCCGGGCCGCAGCTCGCCTTCGAGGAGCTGCTCGCCACCGCGCGCGCGCGCGGCCTCTCGCTGCGCTACGAGGCGACCGCGGGGGCCGGCCTGCCGGTGCTCGACACCCTCGCCAAGCTGCAGGAATCCGGCGACCGCGTGGAGTCGATCCTTGGCTGCTTCTCGGGCACGCTCGGCTTCCTGATGACGGCGCTCGAGAACGGCACGCGCTTCAGCGCCGCCGTGCGCGAGGCGTGGCAGCGCGGCTACACCGAGCCCGACCCGCGCGAGGACTTGTCAGGGCGCGACGTCGCGCGCAAGGCGCTCATCCTCGCCCGCACGCTCGGGCGACGCGTCGAGCTCGACGAGGTGGCGCTCGAGCCGCTCTTCCCGCCCGAGCTCGACGACGCCGACCCGGCGCGCTTCGTGGAGAAGCTCACTGCGCTCGACGCGCCGTTCGCCGAGCGCGCGGAGCGGGCGCGCCGCGAGGGCAAGGTGCTGCGCTACGTGGCGCGCGTGGGCCCGCGCGCGATCCGCGTCGGCGTCGAGGCAGTGCCGGCCGCGTCGCCGATGGGGCGCCTTTCCGGCACCGCCAACCAGGTGGTGATCCAGAGCCGGCGGTACCACGACAACCCGCTGGTCGTCACCGGCCCCGGCGCCGGCGCGCAGGTCACCGCCGCCGGCGTGCTCAACGACATCGTCGCCATCACCGTGCAGGAGCGGCGCGGCGACGGCGCGGTCAGAACGGCAGGACGCGCGACCAGCGGGCGACGCCGGACTCGAAACCGTCCTTGAACAGGTCGGCCGCGGCCGACCACACCCAGGGTTCGAGGCCGGTCGTGCCGTCGTCCCCGAAGAAGTAGAGGCGCTCGCCGACGGCGGTGAGCCCCTGGGGGCTCGACGGCGCGACGCCGGGGCGCAGGTCGACGACCAGCTGCGCTCCGCTGCCGTCGGCGTCGGCGCGCCACGGCTCGATGCCATGCACGCCGTCGTCGGCCGCAAACATGAGGCGGCCCATCCAGTCGACGAGCTCCTGCGGCGCCGACGATTCCATCCCAGGCCGCACGTCGGCGACGAGGTGCGTGCCGGCACCGGTGCCGTCGCTCACCCACGGCTCGCGGCCATGGACGCCGTCGTCGGCTACGAAGTAGACGTGGTTGCCGACGGTCACGAGATCGCGCGGCTCGGAGCCCGCGGCACCCGGGCGCAGCTCGAGCAGCGTGGCGTTGCCGGGCGTGCCGTCGGTCACCCACAGCTCGTCGCCCGCTACGCCGTCGTCGCCCGCAAACAGCGCGAGCGGGCCGAGAGCCGCCACGACGGCGAGCTCCGCGAACCCTCGTGGCTGCTGGTTGGGGATCGCCGACGACGGACCCGGCCGCAGGTCGAGGACGCGCTGGGCGTTGGCGCCATCGCTCGACCACAGCTCGTTGCCGGCAACGGCGTCGAAGGCCGGGAAGTAGAGCCGCTCGTCGCCGCTGCCGTCGGAGGTCAACACCGGGCGGCCTGGTCCGTAGGACGTCGGACCAGGAATCGATGCGGTACCTGCGGGAGTGCCGTCCGTCCGCCACAGGCCGCCGACGTTGGCGACGAAATAGAGCCGGTCGGCAGCCGGCGTGAACCAGCGCGCTTGGCCCGCACCGCCGAGCGGGCCGGTTCCGGCCGCGGTGCCGTCGCTCCGCCACACCGCATCCTCGCCGGCAAAGTAGCCGGCTCCCTGCCATGACACCAGCTCACCGGGCTCGAAGCTCCACGCTTCGTCGGTGAGCTTGGTGAGCGTCCCGGTCGCCGCGGCCCGCCACAGCTGCACGCTCGAGGAGGGGCAACTGCTGGTCGCGCAGTCGCTCGCCACCAACAGCAGGTCGTCGCCGAACGGCGCGATGTTGCGGAAGCTGGTGGAGGGGAACAACGAGCTGTAGATGCCGGGAGCAACCTCCGTCACCCGCGCGGTACCGGACTCGGTGCCGTCGCTGCGCCAAGCCTCGATGCCGTGCGCTCCATCGGAGGCGCCGAAGGCCACTCCTTCGGAGGTCGGCACGAAGAGCGGCGGGCAGTTCCACAGCGTGCAGAAGAACAGCGAGCCGGGGCGCTCGCCGCCCGCCTGCACCACCGTGGCTCCCGCCACTCCCGGCTCGGCCGCTCGCAACGCCCAACCGAGGTCGGGATCCCAGGCCGAGAAGAGCACCCGGCCGCCCACGGCCGCCGGAGGAGTGACGCCGAAGGAGACGTCCGTCGAGCTGCCGGCGCCGGGCCAGACGTCGGCGACCTGGAAGGTACCTGCGGAGGTGCCATCGCTCTGCCACCACTCGATGCCGTGCACCTCGTCGGTGGCGGGGAACCACAGCCGGCCGGCTGCGGCGACGACGTAATGGAACGTCTGCACGCCGTAGCCCTGGCCGGGGACGATGTCCACCGCCAGCTGCGTTCCGGCGAGCGTGCCGTCCGTGCGCCAGAGCTCGCGGCCGGTGGCAGTTTGATAGCCGGGGAAATACACCAGGCCACCGAGCTCCGCGTAGGCGGACGGAACGAGCTCGTCCGAGCCGTGCGCCGCGTCACCGAGCGGGAAGGTGCCGCCGGGCGTGCCGTCGCTACGCCAGAGCGTGGTGTCGAGCCCTGGGTTGCCGGCTCGGAAGAGCACAGCCGCACCGAAGGGGTGGAAGGCGTCGGGGGTGCTGGGAGCGCTGCCGGCGACGAGGTCGGCGACCAAAGCGGTACCCGCCGCGGTGCCGTCGGTCGACCAGAGCTCGACGCCGTGCACGCCGTCATCGGCCGAAAGGAAGAGTCTTCCTCCGAGCGCGGCGAACTCAGGCGTGCGGCCGGGGAACGGTTGAAAGCGGGTGACGCCGCCAATCGGGCCCGGCTGAGTGTCGGCCAGCAGCGCGGTGCTCGCGGCATCCCCCTGAGTGATCCAGAGCTCGTACCCGTGGATGCCATCGTCCACTGCGAAGACGAGACCGTGGGTGTCGAGCCAGCCGAGCGGGACCGGCGCGTCGCCGGGCTCACCGTTGCCCGGCGTGACGTCGGCAACGCGATGCGTTCCTCCTGCCGTACCGTCGGTCAGCCACAGCTCGCGCCCGTGATCCGCATCTCGCGCCGTGAAGAAGAGACCGGCGGGCGTGGGGGTCAAGAAGCGCGGGTCCGAGCTGATGTCGAGCCCCGGAGCGATGTCGGTGAGCATCATGGTGCCGGAAGCGGTGCCGTCGCTGCGCCACAGCTCGCGCCCGTGCACGCCATCGTCGCCGACGAAGTAGAGCGCCCCCGCACTTGCCACCAGCTCGGAGATCCAGAACCCGTGGCAGGAGCCCGGGCAGACGTCGCGCACCGTCCGCGTGCCCGCCGCGGTGCCGTCGGTGGCGCGCAGCTCGAGACCCGCGGTGGGGTCCCAGGCCGCGAAGTAGACCTCGCCGGCCAACGGAACCAGGGCCACGGGGTTGGCGAGGAGAGGTGCGAAGGCGGCCTGCGGCGGCGTCGCGATGTCGCGCAGCAGACCGGGGAGCCCGGTCTGCGCAGAGGCGCTCGCGGAGAGCGCCATGCCGACGACGAAGACGGCGGAGGCGCGCATAGCGGGTCATCGATGATACGCCCCGCCGCGGCTCGGGGATCGGGTTGCGCTTCCGGGTAGCGCGCCCGGGCTTGCTGCGCCGGAGGTACACTGCCTGGCCGATGACGCGCTGGCCCTCGCACGTGCTCCTGGTCTCGCACGATGCGGCGCTGGCGGGTGCCCAGATCTGCGTGCGCGAGCTCGCGCACGTCCTCCGCCACGAGCTCGGGCGCGAGGTCGAGCTGGCGGTCTGCGGCGACGGCGAGCTGCTCGACTCGCTCTCCGCGCTGGGGCCGCTGACCCGGCTTCACGACGCGCCCGGCGGCATCCGCCGTGCGGCGGGCGACTGCTTTCGCGAGTTCCGCCGTCGCGCGCCGGCGGGGGTGATCCTCGTCAACACAGCGGCGGTGCCGGAGGTGTACGCCGCGCTCGACGACCAGGGGCTGCGCGATGCCGTGGCCTGGATCCACGAGCTGCCGGAGACCATCGACGAGAGCTACGACGGAGCGGCGACCATCGAGCTCGTCCGCCGGGTGAGCCAGCGCCTGGTGGTGCCGGCCGATTTCGTGCGCCGCGCGTTCGTCGAAAGCTACGGCGTCCCCGAAAGCGAGATCGCCGTCGTCCCCAACGGCGTCCCGCGGCCGATCACGCGCGCCGCCGCGGCGGCCGCTCACGGCGACGCCGCCTCGCTGCGCGTCCTGCTCGACCTGCCGCCCGACGCGGTCGTGGTGCTCGGCTGCGGCATGCCCGAGCGCCGCAAGGGCCTCGACCTCTTCGCCGAGGTGGCCGCGCACGCTTGCGAGCTCGCCCCCGACCTGCCGCTGCACTTCGTCTGGTTGGGCAAGGAGATCGAGCGCGCGGTGCGCGACGAGGCGCGGCAGCGGATGGCGGCGGCCGGCCACGCCGGCCGTCTCGAGCTCCGCGGCCAGACGCCGGACCCGCAGCTCTACTACGCCGCCGCCGACCTCCTGCTGCTCACCTCGCGGCTCGACGCCAGCCCGCTGGTCAACGCGGAGGCGATGGCCTTCGGCCTGCCGGTGCTGTTCTTCGCCGGCTGCAGCGGCGCCGGCGAGCTGCACCCGGCCGGAGTCGACCTCGCGGTGCCGGCGCTCGAGACCACGGCGATGGCGCGCCGTGCGGTGGCGCTGCTGCGCGACGCCGACGGCCGGCGGCGCCTCGGCGCGCGGCTGCGCGCCCACGCCGCCGAGACGCTCGGCTGGTCGCGCTTCACCGCCGCGCTCGGCGCGGTGCTCGACGTGCGCGAGCGCTTTCCCATGCCGGCGGTGGCGGAGGCAGCCTCGGCAGCCCTCGCGGCGCCGGCCACCGCGGGCGACGACCTGCGGCGCGTGCTACCGCCGGCGCCACCGGGTGCCGAGCCCATCCTCGTCATCCTCCCCGACGTCGAGGTCGGCGGCGGCCAGCTCAATGCCATCCGGCTCGCCAATGCGCTGACGGCGACCCACCGCGTCTTCATGCTCAACGCGCGACCGACGCTCTACGACGAAGCGGTGGCGCGGTCGATCTCGCGCGACGTCGTGGCGCTCGAGGGCACGCTGCGGCCGGCGCCCTGGTACGACGACCACGCCTCGCCGGCGGAGAGCGGTCCCAATCAGCTCGACGAGCGCGACCACCGCCTGCGGGTGGTCGGGGCGCTGATGCGCCACCTCGGCATCGAGACAGTCCTGTCGCAGGTCTGGTGGAGCGACCGCTTCGCGCTCGGCCTGCGTCGCTACGCCGACTTCACCTGGGTGTCCAAGCTCTGCGGCTGCTTCGAGGAGCTCCTCGCCACCCCCGAGATGGACCCCACGTTCCGCGAGCGGGCGCGCGACATCCTCGGCGAGGTCTCGGCGGTGGTCTACGGCGCGAGCAGCAACCTGGAGGCGCTCCACGCTGCCGGGGTGCCGCGCCCGCGGCTGTCGCGCCGGATCTTCAACGGCTTCGCTCCGCCGCCGGCGGCGACGCTCCGGGCGGCGGCCGCGCCGCCCCGCGAGCCCGGCGACTTCGTCTTCTGCATCTGCTCGCGCGCCATCGCCGAGAAAGGCTGGGAGCAGGCGATCCTCGCCGTCGAGGCCATCAACGCGCGGCCCGCAGCCGAGCGCGGCCGCCGGCGGGCGCGGCTGTGGCTCATCGGCGGCGGCCCCGAGGAGGAGCGGCTGCGCCTCGCCTACGCCGATCACCCCGACGTCCGCCTACTCGGCCAGCGCTGCCCACCGCACGCGATCATGGCGGCGGCCGACGCCGGGCTGCTCCCTTCCTCCTTCCGTTCCGAGAGCGTGCCGACGGCGGTGATCGAGTTCCTCGGCCTCGGCCGGCCGGTGGTAGCCACCGCGGTCGGCGCGCTGCCCGAGATGCTGGCGGCAGACGGCGTGCGGGCGGGCCTGCTG
>DATNCU010000625.1:0-3645 GCA_035607145.1 Thermoanaerobaculia bacterium | reverse complement strand
GGGATCGGCAGCCACGGCGGCCGCGCCTCGGTGTAGGTGGCATCGACGAGCGGTACGGCGCGGGCGCGGATCCCCTCGAGCGCCGCCTCGAGCAGCATCACCGCGTCGCGCTGGCCGGCGGCGCGGGCGGTGAGCCGCGCCTCGTGCCCGAGCAGGCCCACGACGAAGAGCAGCGCGATGCCGACGATCGCGGCGGCCACCAGCGCCTCCATCAGCGCCACGCCGCTCTCCGCGCGGCGCGCCCGCAGGCTGGTCTGCATCGCCCTAGCGTACGATGGCGCCGCCCCACCGAGGACATCGCCTCCCCGAGGACACTCTTGGATCCCGCCGCTCCGACTCCGAGCCCGGCCCAGGTGCCGTCGAGCCAGACGCCCTCCGGTCAGGCGCCGTCCGGCGCGAGCTCGAGCCAGGTGCCGCCGGTCGACGTCGGCGCCGAGGCGCAGCCGCGACGGCGCCGGCGCCGCGGCTGCCTGTGGCTGCTCGCCCTTCTCACCGTCGCCTATGTCGGCTGGGAGGCGGCGACCTGGCCCGACGTCGCCTGGTACGCCGACCACGACCCCAACACCAGCGCCTTCGTCGAGCGCTACCGCCGGCGCGCCAAGCGCCAGGGCCTGCCGGCACCGCGCCAGCGCTGGATCGCCTATCGCAGCATCTCGCGGAACCTCAAGCAGGCGGTGGTCGCCGCCGAGGACATGGAGTTCTTCGACCACCACGGCTTCTCGTCGCACGAGCTGCAGGCGGCGCTCGAGGACGCGTGGGAGGAGAAGACGCTGCCGCGCGGCGCCTCGACGATCAGCCAGCAGGTGGCGAAGAACCTCTGGCTCAGCCCCTCCTACAACCCGCTGCGCAAGGTGAAGGAGGCGGTGCTCACCTGGCAGCTCGAGCGCAACCTCTCCAAGCGCCGCATCCTCGAGCTCTACCTCAACTTCGCCGAGTTCGGCCCCGGCACCTACGGCGCCGAGGCGGCGGCCAGGCGCTACTTCGGTACCAGCGCCACCCGGTTGAGCGCCGGCCAGTCGGCGCAGCTCGCGGCCGGCCTGTCGCGGCCGCGCACCTGGCACCCCGGCGCCAGCAGCCGCTCCTACCAGCGCCGCGTGCGTATCGTGCTGCGGCGGATGGCGCAGGCGCGTTGGATCTTGCGCAACGTCTGACGGCGCCACGGCCGCCGACGCGCCGTTTACAATGCGGACAATGTCGGCGCCCGCTGTCCGCATGCCCGAAGAGGCTGACCAGCCCGAGTGGCTGCGCCTGCGTCAGGCGCTGTGGCCCGACTGCGCCGCCGAGCAGCACGAGCTCGAGATGGGCACCGTGCTCGCCGACGCCGACCGCGCCGCCGCCTTCGTCTCGCCCGCCGATCGCGAGCAACTCGCCGGCTTCGTCGAGGTGGCGCTGCGCACCTGGCGCGAGGAATGCCCGGGCTCGCCGGTGGGCTACGTCGAGGCGCTCTACGTCGCGCCCGAGCAGCGCGGCCGCGGCGTCGGCGACGCGCTGCTCGCGGCGGCCGAGGCGTGGGCGAGCTCGCGCGGCTGCAGCACCATCACTGCCGACGCACGCCTCGACAACGACGCCGGCCGCGCCTTGCACCGTAGCCGCGGCTACGAAGAGGTGAGCCAGCGCGTGCGGCTGCGCAAGCGCCTCGACGCGCCGCCCGCGGAGGAGGGCGCGTGATCGGCGCCAGCCGCCCGGCGCTGCTCGCCCTCGAGGACGGCACCGTCTTCCACGGCCGCAGCGTCTCGCCCGGCACCCGCTTCGGCGAGGTGGTGTTCAACACCTCGATGACGGGCTACCAGGAGATCCTCACCGACCCTTCCTACCTCGGGCAGATCGTCGTCCTCACGCAACCCCACATCGGCAACTACGGCGTGGCGCCGCACGACGAAGAGTCGGGAAAGCCCTGGGTCGAGGGGCTGGTGGTGCGGCGCGCCACCGCGGTGCCGTCGTCGCACCGCGCGAGCGAAGGGCTCATCGAGTACCTGCGCCGGCACGAGCTGCCGGCCCTCGACGGCATCGACACCCGTGCGCTGGTGCGGCGGCTGCGCGAGAAGGGCGCGCTGCGCGGCGTGCTCACCAGCGAGCGCAGCGACGTCCCGGCGCTGCTCGAGGAGCTCGCAGCGTTCCCGCTCATGGAAGGGCGCGAGCTCGCGCACCAGGCGTCGTGCAAGGAGGCGTGGGAGATGGCGGCGACCGTGCCGCAGCGCTGCCACCTCGCCGTCTACGACTTCGGCATCAAGACCAACATCCTGCGCTCGCTGGCGGCGCGCGGCGCTCGGCTCTCGGTGCTGCCCTCCGACACGCCAGCCGAGCGCGTCACGGCGCTGCGCGTCGATGGCGTCGTGCTCGGCAACGGCCCCGGCGACCCCGAGACCCTGCACGGCCCCATCGCGCAGGTGCGCCAGCTGCTCGACGCCGAGGTGCCGGTGCTCGGCATCTGCCTCGGCCACCAGCTCCTCGGCCTCGCCCTCGGCGCCCAAACCTTCAAGCTCAAGTTCGGCCACCACGGCGGCAACCAGCCGGTCAAGGACCTCGACACCGGCAAGACCCTCATCACCAGCCAGAACCACGGCTTCGCGGTGGTGCCCGAGTCCCTGCCGCCGGGGTGCCGCGTCACCCAGGTCAACCTGAACGACGGCACCGTCGAAGCCTTCGCCGTCGACGGCAAGCCGGTGATCTCGGCGCAGTACCATCCCGAGGCGGCGCCAGGGCCGCACGACGCCAGCGACATCTTCGACGAGTTCCTGCGGCGAGTTTGCTTCTAGGGAGCGGCGGACGGCGCCGCAGCGGTTTGTCGACTTGCTTCAGCCGTGCCAACGAATGTATGGTGAATGTATGGCGCGGCTGATCTCCACCACTGTTCGTCTCGAGGAGGAGGACGTGAAGGCGTTACGGCGTGCGCGCGCCGCCGGCCTTTCGGCCTCCGACCTCATCCGTAAAGGCCTTCGCCTGGTCGCATCGCGCTATTACACGGGCCGACGGCCGCCCACTACACGACTCTTCGTCACGACCGACGCCAAGCTCGGGGACGAGGCCGAGCTCTTCAAGGGTCTCGAGGAGTGACACCGCCGCTGGTCGCCGACACCGGCGGCCTGCTGCGTGGGCTTGCTGCCAGTCCCGACGGCGGCGCCCGCTTCCCGGATTACGAAGAGGCCCTCACGTCCGCGAGCGCCGTGATCGTGCCCGCACTTGTGCTCGCCGAGGTCGACTACTTCCTGCGCGATGATCGTGCGGCCATGCGAGCGCTGATCGCACAGATCTTCGACCCCTCGACTCGCTACGAGTACGAGCCGCCGCTCCCGGCCGACATCGCGCGGGCGCTCGAGCTCGACGCTCGCTTCCGCCAGCTGAACCTCGGGCTGGTTGACGGTACTGTGATCGCGGTCGCCGAGCGGCGCTCGGTCTACCGCGTATTGACGACCGATCGGCGAGACTTTTCCGCGGTAAGAGTTGGCCCCCGTCTGTCGCGAGCGCTCGAGCTGGTGCCGTGACCGGCCACAGCAGCAGATGTTCTCACTTAGTATGGAATTCGATGATGCGTAACGTCGTCGCTGTTCTCGCACTGGCGTTGGTGTTCCTCGCATGCGGCGGCGATGGTGCCGCGCCGCCGAAGCCGGCGGGGAACATCCTCGCGCTCGACGTCAAGTTCGAGCA
>DATNCU010000615.1:0-3067 GCA_035607145.1 Thermoanaerobaculia bacterium | reverse complement strand
CGGTTGCCCGCGGCGTCGTAGGTGTAGGCCACCACCGCGCCGAGGTCGTCCGTGGTCACGAGCAGCCTGTTGAGCGCGCCGTACCCGTGGACGAGATCGTTGCCGTTGGGCTGCTGCTCGCCGGTGACATTACCCGCGAGGTCGTAGTCGTAGCCGTAGGTGACGAGACCGAGGTCGCTCACCCGGTCGAGGTGCTGCGTCCGCGTCCTCCGCTGGTCGCGCGCGTCGTAGAGGTAGCTCGTGACGTCGAGCAGCGGGCTGGTCTCGCGCACCAGGTTGCCCACCCGGTCGTACTCGAATTCCGTCCAGCCGCCGGTGCCCGCGTCCTTGCGCCGGGTCAGGCGATCGAGGCTGTCGTAGGCAAACTCCCGTACTTGATCCGCTGGGCGGTTCTTGCGCACCTCGCGCGTCACGTTTCCGTTGCCGTCGTAGAGCCACTGCGTCACCTTGCGCTCACCGGGGTGACGGTCGCCATCCCACTCCGGCTCCGAGGTTTCGATCTTCCGGCCGAGGGCATCGAAGCGGTGCGTCGTCTCACGGCCCAGCGCATCGCGCTCGAGCGTGCGGTGCCCCTCGCCGTCGTAGCCGGCCACTTCGACGACCGGCGTGCTGCCGCCGCCCTCCACCGCCAGGAGGCGGCGCTCGCGGATCGGCCGGTCGAGCTCGTCGTAGTCGTGCTCGACGATGCGCGGCGCGAAGCTCGGGTTCGCGGCGTCGCTCAGCGTCTCGCGCAGGACGTTGCCCGCCGGGTCGTAGTCGTAGGTGGTCTTGCGACCGAGCGGCTCGAGGCGCTCGGACAGCCGGTTGGCCGCGTCGTAGGTGAAGGTGGCGTCGGCGCGCGGCGTGGTGCCGTCGAACCAGCGGCTCTCGAGAGTCTTGTTGCCGGCGAGGTCGTAGCCGTAGACCTTGACGCCGCCTGCGGCGTTGTCGATGCGCACCACGCGCCCTTCGCGGTCGAGGGTCGTCACCGTCTGCCGCCCCAGCGGGTCGACCTCGGTGCGCGTGCGCGCCGCGTCGTCGTAGATCGTCCGCTCCTCCACCGGACCCGAGTCGCCGGCGACCTCCGGCAGCGTCTTCGTGGTCAACCGCCCCAAGGCGTCGTGCTCGAACCGGGTGCTGCGCCCTTCCTTGTCGATGCGCTCCACGGGCAGGCTGCGGGCGTTCCAATGCGTGACAGTGTCCCCCTCGGGATCGCTCACCGTCGCCGGATGGCCGTAGGCGTCGTAAGCGAAGCTGGCCACCGTCCCGCGGGCGTCGATCGTCGTCGCGAGATCGCCGTTGGCGTAGTAGGTGTGCTGGATGCGGTGGGTGGTGGAGGGGCCGTCGACCTGGCCCACCGTGATCGAGGTCTCGGTCAGGTTGCCGTGGGCGTCGTACTCGAGAGTCGTCTCATGGCCGTCGCGATCCGTGCGCACGTGCGGACGGTCCTTGACGTAAGGCGGAGCGAAGGTCTCCGGCGGCCAGTAGCTAGTGCGGCGCTCGGGGGTGCGCTGGGCGCCGCCGGCGTCGGTGGCCGTGATGCTTTCGCGCGTGAGGTTGCCCCACTCGTCGTACTCGTAGCTCGTAGAATGGCCGTTGGCGTCGGTGCGCGAGGTGAGCACGACGTGGTCGAGGTCCCAGGTCTGATGCGTCGCGCCGCCCAGCGGGTCGACGATCTCGACGGCTGTCCCGTAGCGGTCGAGGTGGTACTCGGTGGTGTGACTTCCAGGATCGGTGACCTTCTGCAGCAGCTCGGTAGTGGAGCAGCTTGCGAGGCCGGCGAGTGCGTACTCGAAGCCGAAGGTCCCGCCTTCCGGCTTGCGCACCGAGGTGACGATGTGGCTCGGCACCGCCACGCTCGCGTCGGGCGTCGGCACGCAGATCGAGCCGCGGTCGTAGGTGTAGCCCGTCGAGGAGCCGTCGAGGTCGTTGGTGGCCGCGATCAGCAGGTGGCGGGTGTCGAGCGGATCGTCACCCCCCCATTGGTAGGTGTAGCTCTCGCTGCGGGATGCGGCGCCGCCGGGCTGCGGCTCGCGCGCGGCGGACGCGAGATTGCCGAAGCGGTCGTAGTCGAAGGTGACGGCCATCCCTTCCGGCCCTTCCACCTCGACGATCACCGCCCCTTCCCACAGCACGAACTGCCGCCACTCGTAGCTGAACGACAACGACCGCCCCGAGCCGTGGTCGCGCACGCGCAGCAGCAGCGCCTCGCCGTTGCGGCTCGGGCCATAGACGAGGTCGGTACGGTTGCCGTTGGTGTCCTCGGCGAAATCGAGCAGCCAGCCCTGAGACCCGACCGGCTTGAAGTGGTAGCGCGTGCCGTCCTTGCTGTAGAAGTCGAATGTCGAGTCCGCGGCGTTGCGGATCAGCGCGCCGTGGTAGCCGCGCGAGGGGCGCAGCGAAGGCGAGCCGTCGTCGACGAAGCGCTGCGTCGAGCCGTCCCCGGCCTGTAGCAGCACCTCGTGGCAGGGTGAGACCTGGAGGTTGAGGTCCCAGTTGTGGGTCCATCCGGGCCCAAGCGGACCCTTGGCGCCGCCGGCGCTGCTCGAGTAGCTGCGCCGGAAAGCCAGCGGGACCCGCCCGGCAAGGGCGAAGTCCTCGCGCGACAGCGAGAGGTGGCCGTCGAAGAGGTCGACGTCCTGGACCTGGGTGTGGCCGAGCGGCAGGTCGTTGCGGTTGCGCTGCGTCGACACCGCCGAGCCTTCGACCGAGTCGGTGCCGCTGTCGGCGGTGGCAACGCCCGCGAGCTCGAACCGGTACTCGCCGGCGGGCAGGTCCTGCACCGAGATAGGCAGCTCGTGGTCGTCCGCCTGCATCAGCTCGTCGTCGATGAGCCGGATCGGCGCGCCGAGCACGGGCGAGCCGTCCTGCGCGATGGAATCGACCTTGCGGAAGATGAGGGTGACGTGCGCTTCCTGGCTGGTGCGGAAGCGGAAGATGTCGGGCTCGAGGCAGACCCGCCGGTTCGCGAGGTCGACGTCCTGCGAGATCTCGACGTTGGTGTCGACCTCGTCGAAGATCGGCTGGTGCAGCTGCAGCGGAATGCGATTCGACGTGATCTCGCCGATGGTGCCGCGGTTGAGCACCA
>DATNCU010000612.1:0-4397 GCA_035607145.1 Thermoanaerobaculia bacterium | reverse complement strand
GCTTTCTCCTGAGGTCAGGTATACCTGGCGCCGCGGAACTTCTCTTCGTACAGCTCGGGAAGCAGGGAGTCCACGCGCATCAACCCATCGCGGGTGAGCCGCACCGTGTCGTCGTCGACCGTCAGCATGCCGCGCGCTGCGAGCCGCGCGAGCGCCGGCGCAAAGACCTCGAGCACGTCGACGCCGAACTTGTCGCGGAAAGGCTCGCCGCTCACCTCGCCGAGCTTGAGCTGCAGCAGCAGCTCGCGCGTCAGGCGCTCGCGCTCACTCGTCGCGTAGGCGCGGGCGATCACCGACCCCCCCTCGCGCAGGCGGCCGACGTACTCGTCCCAGCTGTCGACGTTCTGCAGGTGCACGCCGTTGATGTGGCCGAACGACGCCACGCCGGCGCCGATCAGGTCGCAACCGTGCCACACCGAGTTGCGGTAGACGAACTTGACGTCGCGACCGGCACGCACCATGGTGTAAGCGCTCGATCGCTCGTAGCCGGCGGCGGCGAGCGCGTCGATCGCGTACGCGTGCCACTCGCGCTTCTCGTCCCAGGTGGCGAGCGGGTTGCCGAGCGAGCCGTCGCGCAAGCTGGCGGCGTAGCGGGTGTTGAACGGCAGCTCGAGCTGGTAGATGGTCACCGAGTCCGGCTCGACCTCGATGGTGCGCGCGACCGTCCGCTTCCAGCTCTCCCAGCTCTCCCCCACCATGCCGGCGATCAAGTCGACGTTGAGCTGCGGGAAGCCGACGTCGCGGATCCACGGCAGGCAGCGCTCGATCTCCTTGCCGACGTGGGCGCGGCCGTTCTCGCGCAGGATCTCGTCGTCGAAGCTCTCGATGCCGAGCGAGAGCCGCGTGACGCCGAGACCGCGGATGGCGGCCAGCTTGGCATGCGAGAGCGTGCCAGGCTCGCACTCGAAGGTCACCTCTTCGGCGCCCTCCCAGGCCAGCGCCGCCTTGAGTCTGCCGACGACGCGCTCGAGCTGGGCGACGCTCAGGTACGAGGGCGTGCCGCCACCGACGTAGATGAAACGCAGCGGGCGGCCGGCGACGGCGGGGCGCGCCGCGTAGCTCTCGATCTCGCGCGCCATGGCGTCGAGGTACTCGCCGATGGCCTCCGCGTTCTTGTCGGTGTAGACGCGGAAGTAACAGAACTTGCAGCGCTTGCGGCAGAACGGCACGTGCAGGTAGAGGCCGAGGTCGACGCCGGGCCGCGGCGGCGAGGCGAGCGCGCGCTCCGCCGCCTCGACCTGCTCGGGCTGCCAGAACGAGAACGGCGGGTAGTTGGCGACGAAGACGCTGCCGACTTCGCGCTCGGTGGTGCCCAGGCCGGTGGCGGGTTCGGCGTAGGTGGTCAACGCGATCCTTTTACGCTGTTTCGCTGACGGGGTTGCGGGCCGGTCTTCTTGGGACCGAGAGCGAGAACCGTGCCGCTGGTCGTCGCTACCACGAGATAGCCGCCGCCGACGCTGGGCGAGGCGGCGAGCGGCGCCCCGGCGGCGTAGTGCCACAGCTGCTTGCCGGTGGCGAGCGAGAGGACGTAGAGGTCGCCGGAGAGCGAGGCGGCGACCACACGGTCGCCGGCGATGACGGGCGAGGCGTCGACGCGCGCCGGCGTGGCGAAGCTCCAGCGCTCCTTGCCGGTCTTGGCGTCGAGCGCGCGGACGCGCTTGTCACGGCCGGCAACGACCACCGACGCGGAGGCCACCGCCGGCGAAGCGTAGAAGGGAAAGTCGTGCGCGGCGTCCTTGAAGCGCCAGGCGACGGCGAGACGGTCGAGGTCGATCGCCAGGACCTCGTTCTGGAAGGTGCCGACGAAGGCGCGGCCGGCGGCGATGGCGGGGCTCGCCGCGGCGTAGCCACCGAGCGCCAGCTTGCCCACCTCGCGGCCGTCGGCGGCACGGACGGCGCGCAGGAAGCCGTCGCAGCCGGCGGCGTAGACGACGCCCCCGGCGATCGCCGGTGTCGCGTGCACGTAGCTCTCGGTCTCGAGCTTCCACGCGAGCTTCCCGCTCTTGGCGTCGACGGCGTAGAGGAAGTTGTCGTACGAGCCGAAGAGCGCGCGGGTGTGGTCGCCGTCGACGGCGAAGTTGGGCGACGAGGTGACGGCGCCGCCGGCTTTGAAAGCCCAGCGCCGAGCACCGGTGCGGACGTCGACGGCGTGGAAGGTGCCGCCTTCGTCGCCGACGTAGACGACGCCGCCGCGCACCGCCGGCGAGGAGCGGATCTCGGCGCCGGCCTCGTAGCGGAAGCGCTGCTTGCCCGTTGCGAGGTCGAGGGCGTAGAGACGGCCGTCCTTGGAGCCGACGTACACCGTGCCGCCCGCGATCGCCGGCGTCGACTGCACCTCTTCGCCGGCCTCGAAGGTCCAGGCGAGCGCCGGCGCGGCGGGTAAGGCGTCGGTGGCGACACCGGTGAGCGCGGCGTCGCCGCGGAACTGCGTCCAGTCGGCAGCGGCGGGCAGCGCACCGACGACGAGCAGGAGGACGGCTACGTTGGCGCGCGTTTTACCAAGCCGCCGCATACAGCTCCAGGAAGTCTCGTTCGGTGAGCGGCCGTGGATTGAAGGTGCCGGTCCACTCGCGCGTGGCGAGGCGCGCCAGCTCGGGCAGGCGCTCGCGCTCGACGCCGTGCGCGGCGAGCCCGCCATGGAGCCCGGCGGCGTGGCGCAACGCGATGAGCCTCTCCGCCAGAGCCTCAGCGCCCTCGCCGCATAATTCGCGATAGAGCGCATCGACCTCGGTAGCGTTGAAGCGCACCACCCAGGGCAACATCACGCTCACCGCCAGACCGTGGGCAAGACCGCAGGCCGCGGTAAGTGGGTTCGCCGCGGCGTGCGCCGCACCCAGCATCGACGCTTCGATCGCCGCGCCCGCGAAGTGGGCGCCGAGCAGCAGCTCGCTCCAAGTGTCGAGGTCGGCTTCCCCACCGGCGAAGCGCGTGAAGGCCGGCACGAGAATCCGCCAGCTTTCTCGGGCGTAGAGCGCGGATACCGGGTTGCGCTTCTTGGTCACGAAACTCTCGACGGCGTGCGCGATGGCGTCGAGCCCAGCCAACGCCGCGGCGCGACCGGGCGCCGTGGCCGCGAGCTCGGGGTCGAGCAGCACGACGCGAAAGCGGGCCTTCCTGTCGCCGCACGCCATCTTGCGGCCGTGAAGCATGCCCGGCTCGGGCTCGTCGGCGGTGATGAGGGCGTAGGACTGCGCCTCGCTGCCGGTGCCCGCCGTCGTCGGCGCGGCGATCGACGGCAGCAGCGGCCGCGACGCCTTGCCAAAGCCCCAGTAGTCCTCCATCCGCCCGCCGTTGGTGACGACGAAATTGATGCCCTTCGCCACGTCCATCGCGCTGCCGCCGCCCACGGCGACGAGGACGTCGCCGGCGAATCGTCGCGCGGCGGCGGCGCCGCGGTCGACGTCGGCGCTCGTCGGGTTCTCGCCCACGTCGTCGAAGAGTTCGACGACGAGCCCGGCTGCGGCGAGCGACCGCGCTGCGCGCTCCGCGTGACCGGCGGCGCGCACGCCGGGGTCGGTCACCACCAACGCGCGGCTTCCCTGCAACTCGCGAGCAGCTTCGCCGACGCGCTCGACGCACCCGGCGCCGGCGTGGAGCTCGATGCCGGCGAGCTCGGCAGTCCATGGAGTCGTGGCGTTCGTCACGGCCTGGACCTGCCGCTCCTCCACCGTCGCCAGCTGATTCACGCCGCGGTCTCCGCGACGTCGAGCGCGCGGCGCCGGTAGAGGTGCTCGAAGAGGTTGCCCTCATGCGGCTGGTCCCACGCCACGCGGCAAGTCGGGATGCTGCCAAAGCGCAGGCGCTGGATGTGCGGCGACGCGAGCAGGCGCCGCCGCAGCTGGGAGTCGTCGGTGATCGCGGTGACGGCGAGCGAGGGACCGAGCCGCTCGACCAGCTCGTCGTCGCGCTGCTCGACGACGGCCGCGAACGGGAACGGGTACTCGGCCTGCGCCAGCGGGTGCGCCGCGTCCTCGCACCAGACGAGCGTCGGCAGCAGGAAGGCGCAGCCGTCGACCTCGACGACGCGGCCGCCCGGGCGGTAGCGTGCGGTCAGGTCCTCGGCACCGCCGCCTTGGAGCTGGCGGTCGATCGCGGCCGACAGCCGCTCGGCCGCCGCGCGCGAGGGGAACGGCGCCAGCGCCGCCTCCGGGTCGTCGAGCGCGCGCGGCTCGATGGCTGCCAGCCGCTCGGCGAGCGCGGCTGCCATCTCGCGGCCGTGCGCGGGCGTGCGGATGCCCGAGGCGTTGACGCACGAACGCCCGCCGTTCTCGGCGATCGAGGTCACGATCACGTCGAGGTGCCGCCGCCAGTCCGCCGCCGCGTCGGCGCCGAGCACCACCTTGCTCCAGCCCGGGCCGTGGATCTCGATGCGCGGGTCGCCGCGCCACGGCGACACC
>DATNCU010000603.1:0-3905 GCA_035607145.1 Thermoanaerobaculia bacterium | reverse complement strand
TCGCCAGCGGGCGCAGCCGCCGGCTGGCGGCGACGGACCGTTGACCGCCTCACCGGCTGGCGGTGCGTTACGACGGACCGCTTCGACGCGTCGTTCGACGAGCTACTGGCACGGGTGGGAGCCGACTACGGGATGCTCGTCGAACGCGACGCGCGCTATCTCGATTGGCGCTACCGCCGCCAGCCCGGCAACGCCTACCGCATCTACGCCTGCCACCACCGCGGGCGGCTGGTGGGCTGGGGGGTCTTTCGCCGCCGCCAGGAGACGCTGGTGTGGGGAGACGCGCTGTTCGACCGGCGCTTTCCCGGCGCCGTGTCGAGGCTACTGAGCTACGCGCTCGCCCAGCCCGAGCACGCCGGGATCACCGCCGTGGAAGCCTGGGTGAGCGCGCGGCCGGACTGGTGGCGGCCCCTGCTGCGCTCGATCGGCTTCGCCGAGCGAGCGGACCCCAACGGCCTCGGCCTGGTATTCGTACCGTTCACCATCGACCCTGCCGAGGACATGCGAGCCGGGCTCTACTACACGATGGGTGACAGCGACCTCTTCTGAGTGCCGCCTAAGCGGGCGGTGGTCGCGCGGGAGGTAGTATTCGCCGGTGATCCGCGGCGCGCATCGCCCACAACCAGCCACCCGTCCCGGCGATCCCGCGTCGCACGTAAGGGCCTGACCACGCACGCCATTCCCGCCATGGTGCCGTGCGCGCGACGAGGGCTGACGCTGGCTGTTGCGTGCCTGATCGCGGTGGCGTGCGGGGACGCCAGCGAGACGCCGGCGCGCGCCGCGTCGAGAGGTTCTCAGCGCCCGCCCAACATCGTGCTGGTGGTGGTCGACACGCTGCGTGCCGATCACCTCACGCCCTACGGCTCGCCACGGCCCACCAGCCCCAACGTGCAGTCGCTGCTCGCCGACCGTGGGGTGGTGGTGGAGGAAGCCTACGCACCCGCGCCGTGGACCATCCCCTCGATGGTGTCGCTGCTGACCAGCCGCTGGCCCGGCGAGCTGGTGTCGACCGACCCCGGCGCCGCGGCGCTGCCCGCGGGCGTCCCCAACCTCGCCGCGGTGCTGCGGGCGCGCGGCTACGAGACCGCGGCCTTCATCGGCAATCCGACTCTCGACAAGAGCCTCGGCTTCGCCAACGGCTTCGACACCTTCGTGCTGCCCGAGAACCTCGTCGCCAGCCTGGAGAAGGACCATGCGGACCTGCTGACGGCCAAGGCGCTGCGCTGGCTGCGCCGCGAGCCTCACCGCCGGCCGTTCTTCCTCTACGTCCACTACCTCGATCCGCACGACCCGTACGACAACCCGAGCGTGGTCGACGGGCGCTCGCCTTTCGAGGCCGAGCGCACGAGCACGCTGAACGGCCGCGACGTGCACGGCGTCTTCCTCGGCCAGGTGCCGTTGCGCAATCCCGCTGCCGACGTCGCGCATCTGACGGCGCTCTACGATGCGGAGATCAGCTACTGCGACCGTTTCCTGCGCTGGCTGCTCGCGGCGCTGGAGGACGAGGAAGTCGGCGAGACGCTGGTGGTGCTCTCCGCCGACCATGGTGAGGAGCTCCACGACCACGGTGGCTGGAAGCACGGACGGACTCTGTACCAGGAGCAGCTGCGGGTGCCGATGATCTGGCGCTGGCCGGGCCGCCTGCCCGCAGGCGCGCGCGTCGCCGGGCCCGCACGTCTGCTCGACGTCGCTCCCACCCTCGTCGCCGCGGCCGGCGGCGAGCCGCCGCGCTCCTGGCAGGGGAGAAACTTGCTGCCGCTGCTGCGCGGCGAGCAGCGCGGCCAGCGGCCGTTGTTGTTCGCCCAGCACCTCGCCGACGGACCGCCGCGCGCTTCCCTCATCGGTCGGCGCTGGAAGCTGATCCTCTTCGACCGCCGGCGCCGCTTCGCGCCCGACAGCGAGCTGTCGTCGATCCTCTATCGCCAAGAGCTCGGCCGGCTGGCGCGAGTCGAGCTCTACAACCTCCAGCGCGACCCCGGCGAGCAGCACGACCAAGCGGCGCAGAGGCCCGACCTCGTCGCCGTCCTCGCTCCGCAGCTGCAGGCCCGCGTGGCGGCGCAGACGCCCGGGCTGCGGGTCATGCTCAGCGGCGCCGACGTCGCCGCGCCGGTGGAGCTCGAGCTGCGGTTGCGGAGCCCCGAGAAGGGCTGGGACTCCTGGTTCCTCGGCGACGAGGATCGGGTGGAGATGGACGGCGACCGTCTCCGCGTGCGGCTCGCTCCCGAGGCGCTGCCGAAGGGGATCCTGCTGCCTGCTGTCGGCGACCTCCTGGCGGTCGACGTCCTCGCGCCGCGCGGCCTGGCCGTGCGCCTGGCCGCCAGCGGCGCCGCGTACACGGGCGGCGAGGTGAAGATCGCAGGGGTGACGCGCGCCGGCTGGCCGGAGGGCGGCGATGGCCCCACGTTGTGGCTGTGGGCCTCGCCGCCGCGGGCGCCCCAGGGGCAGCGCAACCCCGAAGCGGTGGAGCGGCTCAAGGCCCTGGGGTACGCGGGTTGAGCAGCAAGCTGCCGCCGGGCGTGACGGAGGTGGTGCGCGCGAAGCGCGTGCTCGTCCTCGCGCCGCACTACGACGACGAAGTGCTGGGGTGCGGCGGGCTCCTCGTTCAGCTCGCGCGCGATGGTGCCGAGGTGCTTGTGCTCTTCCTCTCCGACGGCAGCGGCGGCGTGGAGGAAGTGGGAGACCGTGGCGCCTACGCGCAGCGCCGCCGTGCGGAGTCGAAAGCGGCGCTGGCGGCACTGGGCGTCGCCGCCGCCGAGCACCTCGGGCTCCCCGACGGCGCGCTGGCTCAGCGGCTCGACGAGATGACGGCGGCGATCCGGCGCGCGATCGAAGCGCACGCACCCGACCTCGTGCTGGCGCCTTCGCCGCTCGAGTCGACCGCCGATCACCAGGCTGCCTTCGCGGCGCTCTTCCGCGTGCTCTCGCCGCTGCGGTCGGGCGATCCGCTGCACGCCGCGCTCGCCTCGGCGCGGGTGCTGCTCTACGAGGTCAATCACCCCGGCTACCCCAACCTGCTCGTCGACGTCACCGCCGAGCTGCCGACCCTCGAGCGCGCGATGGCCGCCTACCCGAGCCAGCAGGAGCGCCACGACTACCTCGCCGCCGCGATCGGCCTGCGCCGCTACCGGGCGCTCTCGCTACCCGCGACGGTCGGCGCCGCGGAGGCGTACACCCGGCTGGCGATGGCGGACTTCACCACCCGCAGCGCGTCGCGGCTGGTGCGCGATCTCGGCGGCGTCCCCGAGCTGCTGGAGGTGCGCGAGGGGCCGCTCGTTTCCCTGGTGGTGCGCACCTGCGAGCGGCCGGACCTGCTCGCCGAGGCGCTGGCTTCCATCGCCGAATCCACCTATCGCCGCGTCGAGGTGGTGTTGGTCGTCGACGGCGGCGGTGCCGCGCCGGTGCCGGACGGCTTCCCGTTCCCGGTGCGCCGCGTCGACCTCGCGACGCGGCGCGGGCGGGCCGGCGCTGCCAACGCCGGCGTCGAGGCGGCGACGGGCGAGTTGCTCGGCTTCCTCGACGACGACGACCTGCTCGAGCCCGAGCACCTGGCGACGCTGGTGGGCGCGCTCGGGGCCGCCGGCGTGCGCGCCGCCTACAGCGACGCGGCGGTGGGTGTGTACGAGCTCGCGGGTGGCAACGATGGCCCCGGCTGGCGGCAGGTGGAGCGGCGCCTCCCCTACAGCCGCGACTTCGACCCCGACCTGCTGCTGCTCGACAACTACGTGCCGCTGCACACGCTTCTCGCCGAGCGCGAGCTGTGGCGCGCCGCCGGCCCCTTCGACCCGGCGCTGCCCTTCTTCGAGGACTGGGACCTGCTCATCCGTCTCGCCGCCCTGGCGCCCTTCCACCACATCCCGCAGGCCACCTGCGAGTACCGCCACTTCCGCGGCGGCGGCCACGTGCTC
>DATNCU010000579.1:0-8054 GCA_035607145.1 Thermoanaerobaculia bacterium | reverse complement strand
GCCGGGGTTGAGCGGACCCTTGGTGCCGGTGGAGAGCGTCTGCACGGGTACGCCCGCGACGACGCGGGTGAGCCGGTAGCCGAACGTCGTCACCGCCTGCTCGCCGAGGTTCTGGATGGTGGCGCGGATGGAGAACGCGGTCAGCGGCTGCGGCCGCGTCACCGAGAGCGAGAAGTTGGCCGGGAACACCGCGAGGTTGGGCCGCCCGGTGAGCGCGGTGCGCACCGAGCGCACGTTGTCGAGCTCGCTCTCCTCCGCCACCGCGCCGTCGGCGTCGGCGACCGCATAGAGCACCAGCTCGCCGGTGGCGCCGGCGGTGGAGACGGGCAGTGTCGCCGCGAAGGTGGCGCCGGCGGCGAGCGCCGGCACCGCGGCCTCGGCGCGCACGTCGGTGGAAGTCGCGCTCCCCGCGCGCAGCACGAGTCGCGACGCGACGGCGCCCTGCGGCCCGATGTTCTGCACCGTCACCGACACCTGGATCGTCGCCCCCGCGGAGACAGTCCCGGGAGCCGAGAGCGCGGAGATCACCAGGTTGGGCCGGTAGGTGGCGAGCGCACGCACCACCTCGGCGGTGGTGTAGGCGTCGCCGTCCCAGCTGCCGTCGGGCCGTTGCGCGGCGAGCAGCGCGGCGACGACGTCGGGCTGCGCGGCGGTGAACTGGTAGCCGGAGCCGATGAGCGCCCGATAGGCCACCGCGGTCTCGAGCGCGGAGCCGAAGCTGCCGTTGCCCTGCAGCTTCCCGAGCAGGAAGGTGCGCGCGTTGGCGATCACCTGCGGCGCCACCGCCAGCGTGCGCACGTGGGTTACCGCCCACAGCGCCTCGCCGGTGTAGTAGACCTGACTGGGGTTGCCGGGCAGGTAGCCCCAGCCGCCGTCGGTCGCCTGGCTGGTGCGCAGGTAGTCGAGCAGCGGCACGACCTCGAGCTGGTGCGCCTGCTCGTCCTCGGCGTAGGCCTCGATCGCCTGCGTGGTGTCGAAGAGGTTCGAGTAGTAGCTGCCGAAGGCGCCCATGCCCTCGCCGTTGCGGAACTCGTCGAGGGTGGCGATGAGCGGGATGTAGGGCGCGCCGGCGCGGGCGAGCGCCTGCACGCGCAGCGCACGGTAGTAGGCGGCGGTCTCGGGCAGCGCGGTGAGGTAATCGGCGCCGCGGCCGATGGCGGGGTCGGCGGGACCGCCGGTCAGCGCGAGCACGGCGGCCGCGGAGTCGCGCGGCAACAGCTCGGCGCCGGGGCCGAAGCTGCCGTCAGGGTTCTGCTGCGCGATCAGCCAGGAGCGCGCCTGGCTCAGCGCACTGTCGACGCTGGCCCTCGCCGGCGCCGCGGACAGCACCGCCAGCAGCAGCAGCGACGAGATCGGCGGCGCCCATCGCCGCCATGCGCTCGCCGCGCTCGACTTCGAAAAGAACCGCGCCCTACCGCCCATGAGCCGCCTTCCGCAGTGCGAGAAATGGTTTCGGTGTTGTCTACGACTCGCTCGTTGTTACGTGACTTCGAGGCGCGGGTTTCATTCGCGCGCACGCAACCAACGAATTTCGCCTGTCGACAAGTAAGAGCTATTGGACGAGAAAATCCCTTCGCTGCGATGTCGCGAGCGGCGGCTTCGCCGGAACGAACGGTTTGCGAGTACACCACCGCATCCGCTCGCTTTCGAGGCCGTCGCGTGAAATCGTTTTGATCTGTGGAGTCCCGAGAAAGGTGAAACCGGAGCGAACCTCCGGTCCATCTCACCCAGGCGGCGGACTGTAGACGAAGGCCCGCGAGGTGTCAACAGTGCGTTGGAAGCGCGTCGCCAGCGGCTGCCCGCGGGTCGCCAGCGGCTACAGCGTGTTGTCGCAGAGTGAAAACGGTTCCACAGCGCTCTAACAGCGCAGTGTGCGCTCGCCGGCAGGCTATCCCCGCCTCAGACCGCCGCGTCGCCTGCCGGATCGCCGCTCGCGCCGGGGGGCTTGGCGCCCTTGCGGATGAACCACAGGTTGCGCGCGTAGATCGAGAGGCCCGCCGCCTGTCCGACGGTGAACACCGGGTCGTGCAGCGAGAAGACGGCGTAGAGCAGCAGCACCGTGCCGCCGCCGAGGCTGAAGTACCAGAAGGCGGTCGGGATCACGCTCCGCTTGGCGCGCTCGGAGGCGAGCCACTGGACGAAGAAGCGGCCGAAGAAGAGGGCCTGTCCGAAGAAGCCGATGACGGTCCAGACGCTGTGGACGTGGAGTTGCACGCAGAGATCTCCTCGACGGCGGCGACCGCCACCCAGCGGCGCTGCAGCCACCAGACGCCGAGCAGGTCGGCGATGCCGCGCCACAAACGGTTGCTGATGTTGTATTTGCTCTTGCCGAAGCGACGCGGCCGGTGCGCCACCGGCAGCTCGGTGATGCGCGCTCCCTCCATGCGGGCGAGCGCGGGCAGGAAACGGTGCATGCCGGCAAACGGCGGCAGCCGCTTGACGATGCGCGTGCGGTAGACCTTGAGCGAGCAGCCGACGTCGGCGATGCCGTCGTCGAGCACGCGGCGGCGGACGCCGTTGGCGACGCGCGAGGAAACCTTGCGCACCCAGCTGTCCTGCCGCCGCTGCCGCACGCCGGAGACGACGTCGAAGCCGCGCTCGAGCTCGGCGAGCAGGCGGGGCGCGTCGGCGGGGTCGTTCTGCAGGTCGCCGTCGAGGGTCACCAGCAGCTCGCCGCGCGCCGCCGCGAAGCCGGTGGCGAGGGCAGCCGACTGGCCGTAGTTGCGGTCGTGGCGCAACGGCCGCAGCCGCGGCTCTTCGCCGGCGAGACGCGCCAGCGTGGCCGCGGTGGCGTCGCGGCTGCCGTCGTCGACCACCAGCAGCTCGTAGTCGAGGCCGGCGAAGGCAGCGCCGATCTCCGCCACCAACGGCGCGAGGTTGGCTTCCTCGTCGAAGACCGGCACGACGACGGAGATCCGGGGGGGCGAGCCGGGCCGGGGATCGGTCATGGCTGGAGGTGTGGAGGTCGCCCGGAGGGAAATCCCGCGGCGGGGGGCGAGTATGCCACGCCGCTGCGCGCGATTCAGGCGGGCCGGCGGTGCCTGCGATCAGCCCGGCTGCGTCGTAGGCGGCGCGCTGCCGGAAAGCTGATGACGCAACCACGCCCGCGCCATCCGCCACTCGCGCCGCACCGTCGACTCCGAGATCTCGAGCGCCGCGGCGATCTCCGCCATCTCCATGCCGGCGAAGAAGCGCAGCTCCACCACCTCCGCCTGCCGCGGGTCGAGGGCCGCGAGCCGAACCAGCGCGTCGTCGACGTCGAGCAGGTCGACCTGCGGCGCGGCCGCGAGCTCGGCCTCGGCCACCTCGGTGATCGGTACCGGCGCCTCCGCACCGCCGCGCTTCTCTGCCTGCCGCCGCCGCGCGTGGTCGACGAGCACCCGCCGCATCGCCTGCGCGGCGACAGCGAAGAACTGCACGCGCGCCTCCACGTGCACGCGCTCGCGGCCGGAGAGGCGCAGGAACGCTTCGTGGACGAGCGCCGTCGCCTGCAGCGTGTGCCCCGGCCTCTCCTTGCGCAGGTGCTGGGCGGCGAGCGCGCGCAGCTCGTCGTAGATCTGCGGCAGCACGCGCGAGAGCGCCCCACGGTCGCCGGCGCTCCACGCCGCGAGCGCGGCAGTCACCTCGCTCTGCGCCGAAGCCACTGTCGCCTCGCGGCCGCCCTCACGCCGCCTTCGGCAGCTCCGACGTGCAGTGCGGGCAGCGCACGGCGGCGAGCGGGATCTCGGTGGCGCAGAAGGGGCAGCTCTTGCTGCTCGGCGGCAGCGGCTCCTCGCGGCGGAGGCGGTTGACGACGCGCACCACCAAGAAGACGGTGAAGGCGATGAGCAGGAAGCTGATGACGTTGTTGAGGAAGACGCCGTAGTTCACCGTCACCGCGCCGGCGGCCTTGGCCTGCTCGAGGCTCACGTAGGGACCCGGCGGCGTGCCTGCCTTGAGCAGCGCGAACTGGTCGGCGAAGTCGACGCCGCCGGTGAGCAGGCCGATTGGGGGCATCAGCAGGTCGTCCACCGCCGACTTGACGATGGTGCCGAACGAGGCGCCGATGATGAGGCCGACGGCCAGGTCGACGACGCTGCCGCGGACGGCGAACTCGCGGAACTCCTTGAACATGGCGTGCCCTCCTGGGACCCTCAGGGTTGCCGGCGATCCTATCGCCGCGTGGCGCTCGCGGTTGCCGCATAGACTCCGCCGCGTGCTGCGCCACGAATCGCTGCTCGACTCGCTGCTCGAGCTGCAGATCCTCGACCGCGTGCCGCGCAGCGGCTGGGCGCTGCGCGGCGTGCCGGAGCCGGAGAGCGTCAGCGAGCACGCCTTCCACGTCGTGCTGCTGGTGTGGGCGCTCGCGGCCGAGGTCCCGGACCTCGACGCCGCGCGCGCCGCCGAGCTTGCGATCGTGCACGACCTCGCCGAGGTGCGGCTCGGCGACCTGCCGCGCACCGCCGCGCGCTACCTGCCCGACGGCGCCAAGCACGCGGCGGAAGAGGCGGCGCTCGCCGAGCTGCTGGCGCCGCTGGGCGACCGCGCCGCCGCCCTCTACCGCGAGTACCGCGCCAAGGCGACGCGCGAGGCGCGCTTCGTCGCCGCCTGCGACAAGCTGCAGCTCATGGTCAAGGTGACGCTCTACGAGTCGTGGGGAGCCGGCGGGCTGGGCGAGTTCTGGGACAACCCCGAGAACTTCCCCGACGACGAGTTCGCGCCCGTCTCGGCGCTCGTCGGCGCCTTGAGAGAACGCCGCGCGCCCGGCCGCCGCTCGAGCACGTAGACGCGCAGCCGGTTGCCCCGATAGGGCGAGGACAGCACGCCTTCCACGTGGCCGAAGGTCGCCTTGATCTCGTAGCGGTCGAGCAGCGTCGCGTTGTCGGCGGCCGAGATCAGCGGCCCGCGCTCGCTGCGTAGGTTGGGAACCAGCAAGTAACGCGGCCGCGCCCGCAGGACGTGCCGGCGCGCCGCTTCCCACTTGACCACGGTAGGCCTGCCCAGTCGTGCGAGCTCGAGCGGCGCCACCACCGTCTCGGCGACGACGAGCACACCGGAGCCGCGGGCGCCGTGATTCGCCAGCCACTCCACCGCCTCGCTGCGGCTGTCGACGAGCGCCCGGCGCTCGCGCGCGTAGACGAAGTCGACGCGGAGGAAAAGCGCGAGGAGGAGCGCGGCCGCGAGCGCCGCGACGAGGCGCGGCCACCGCAGCCGCTGGCCAACCCACGCGACGAGCAGCGCGAAGGCGACGCAGCCGAGCGCCGCGAGCGGCAGCAGGTTGCGGAAGGCCTGGAAGGCGTAGCGCGCGTGCAGGCCGACGAGCAGCCCACCGAAGAGCAGCCAGCCGAGCGCCGGCCGCCGCCAGCGCCGCGTCGCGACGCCCACGGCGAGACCGGCGAGCGCGAGGACCAGGAACGTGACGCCCAGCTCCGCCGACTGCGCCGGCAGGTCCCACTCGGCGTAGTGCACCACCTGGTCCCAATACGAGCCGAGGCGCAGCGCGGTATACATGTCGCGCTGAAAGATCACGCGCTCCCAGACTTCGCCCGGCTCGACGACGAGCGCGGGCATGGCGAGGACGGCGGCGGCCGCGCCCGCCGCGCCGGCCACGGCGGCGACACGCAGCCGTTCGCTCCACCTCCACGGCAGAAGCAGTAGCTCGAGCACGACGGCGAGGCCCACCAGCCCCGCCGGGTACTTCGACACCGCCGCGAGACCACAGAAGGCGCCGGCCGCCGCGATCCGCAGCCACTGCCGCGGCGACGAGACGCCGGCGACGATCGCCAGCGCGGCGATCACGAAGAAGGTGGCGTAGACGTCGACGGTGACGATGGCGCCGCGCAGCACCAACGCCGGCAGCAGCGCCGCCGCCAGCGCGGCGACCGCGCCCGCCGCATCGCCCGCGAGCCGCCGCGCGTAGAAGCCCACCAGCACGACGATGCCGGCGCTGAGCAGCAACGACAGCCAGCGCGCGACGAGCAGCAGCTCGGGCGGCCGGATCACGTCGTAGGCAGTCACCGTGCGCAGCTCGGCCTCGAGCCGCGCTTTGGTCTTGCCGGGAACGGTGAGCTCCGCCAGCCGTGCCGCTCCGGCCATCGCCCGCACCGGCAGCTGCGGGTAGTTGTTCTCATCCGCCTTCCACTTGCCGGTCAGCAGGAGCTTCCTCACCGGATGGAGCAGGTGGCCCTCGTCGACGTAAGAGAGGTAGGGGTAGCCGGCGCGCACGGCCGGGAGGCGCAGGCCGACGCCGATCAGCACCGTGGCCGCAACGATGCAGAGCCAGATCCAGCGCCGGTGGCGAATCTCTTCCATCGCCGATCTCTACGGCCGCCGCGGATGCTCCATCCAGGCGCGATCGCGCCTACGCGAGCTCGGAGCCGGGGTCGCCCTCGAAGCCCTCGAAGGCGCGCTCGCCGTGCCGGGGCTCGAGCTCGCGGCGCAGGCTGACGCCGCGGCGGGCGAGCAGCCGCTCGAGCCGGGCGACGAGGTTCTCGCCGAGCAGCGACTGCCCGGCAGTCACCACGTCCTCGAGCACCTGGCGCAGCTCCTGCCTGCCGCTCCAGTAGCGGCGCGCCTGCGGCTCGAGCTGGGGCCCGAGCGCCTGCGTGAGCACGGCCGCGGCGAGCACCAGGTCATCCATGTAGCCGAGGGCGCCGACGAGGGCCTCGGGCAGCAGGTCGAACGGCAGGATGAAGTAGGCGAGAGCGCCGCCGATGAGCCCGCGCGTCGCGCCCGGCACCTGCGGGTCGAGCGCCAGGCGCACGAGCAGCATGAAGACGTCGGGCACCAGCAGCAGCAGGTCAGCCGCACCGCGGCCCAGGCGGCCGCCGCGCTTCTCGATCGTCGCGACGACGCGGCCGCGCAGGCGGTCGTAGAAGGCGAGCATGCGCAGCGGTGCCACGTCGCCGCCGCGGCCGCGCACGAATGCCTCCTCGGCTTCGGTGGCGGCGAGCGGCGCGGTCAGGCCATCGCCATGCGGCGGCGACACCGCGGGGTCGGCAGGCACCGGCCGCTCGAGCGTGTCGAGGCCTTCCTCCGCACCGTCGAAGTCGTCGGGGTCCTCGAAGCCGCCGAGCTCGTCGTCGTCACGGTCGTCGCGCACGGCGTGATTGTAAACCCCGCTCGGCCGCGCCGCGGCTCAGAGCCGGATCACGTAGGCGAGCGCGAAGCCCACCTGCGCCGCCATCATCATCAGGTACATGTGGGTCCACGACGGGTGGTTCTCCACCTTCGCCAGCGAGTCCGGATCGCGGAGGATGAGCCACACCGTGTAGATGCCCCACAGCGTCAACAACAGCCCGAGCGCCGTGAGCAGGATGGGGTCGCCGGTGAGGATGGGGTGCTGCGGCTGCTGCGGGTCGCGCACCCAGGCGCCCACCGGCAGCAGCAGCCAGGGAAAGACGAAGAAGGGCGCGATGATCCACGCCGCCTTGCGCACGCCGTAGAGGATGGGCGGCGTGCGGCAGCCGCCGGCGCGGTCGCCGGGGATGTCGGCGAAGTCCTTGGTCGAGGCGGCGCCGACGAGAAACAGCGCGAAGATGGCGCCGATGAACCAGGGCTCGGTGTAGCCGACGGTGGCCACCATCGCCCACCCCGCCACCTTGAGCAGCATGCCGCGGGGGATGGCGATGGTGACGTTGGCCCACATGCCGCGCGCCTTCGTGCGCCCCCACGCCGGCACCGAGTACATCAGCGTCGAGACGAAGCCGAGCAGGTAGATGAAGAAGGTCTGGTGCGTCGGCAGCGGCGCGGCGATCTTCGCCCCCCACGTGGTGTACGGGTACACCACCACCGCCCAGGTCGGCACCAGCGCCAGCACGTAGAAGACGATGGTGAAGATCCAGACGCCGCGCAGCGACAGCTCGCCGGTGCACAGCGGCCGGTTGGGCTTGTTGATGCGGTCGATCTCGAGGTCGTAGATCTGGTTGATGGCGTTGTTGGCGGCGTTGAGGAACGCGGCGCAGAGGGAGCCGAGAGCGACGGTGAGGATGACCGGCGCGGTGACCGCGCGCGAGGGATCGGGATTGTGCGCGCTGCCCCACGCGCAGATCGCTCCGGAGATGATGCCGAGAAGC